>UREN01000018.1 GCA_900546885.1 uncultured Oscillospiraceae bacterium | reverse complement strand
TCCGTGCCTTCGCGAAGCACCGTGCCCCCTGCCGAGGTGACGGTGAAATCCGCACTGTTCACCGGGGTGCCCTGCTGATACACGGCCGGGCCGGTGATGGTGGCGCCGTTCAGGATATCCTCCTGCGGAACGATCTCGAAACTGGTTTTTGCCTCACCGGTGTAGGCCCCCGTGCCGCGAATGATGAGGGAAATGGTGACGCCTTTGTTCTCTTCCCCGGCGGGCGGGGTTCCAACGGGCGGGGTCTGGCTCACATAGCCATTTGTATCATACCAAACCGTGTAATCTTTGCCCTCTGTAAGCACAAGGCCGTTCAGCGTCACCTGCAGGTCTTCCACCTGTACAGGCTGGCCGGTGTATACATAATATTTCTTGCACGTGACCTCCGCCGCAGAAAGGTCGTTGGACGCGCGAATAGAAAAACTTGTGGATGCCGTGCCTGTATACTCGCCCTTGCCCGTGAACACGGCGTAATACGTGCCCACTTCCCTGGGGGCCTCATTCAACGGGGCGCCATCGGTTGTGGTAAAGCTGAGGGTGAAATCTTTATCTTTTTCCAGCCAGACGGGGCCGGTTGGCGAATCCACCCGGACGCTGCACTGCTCAAACTGCACAGGCTGGCCCGTGTAGGAAAAGCTGTTCGGAACAAGCAGGATGTTATGGGTGTTGGAGAGGTTTTTCCAGTCAAAGATAAAAAAGCGAAGCTCTTTTGTTTTGCCGGCATAGGTATCTATGCCTGTCAGCACCACGTAGTATTCGCCCACATCGGTAGGCGCGCCGGAAAGGGCCGTGCCGCTTGCCGTTTTGTACGAAACCGTATAATCTTTGCCTTCGACAAGCTCTGCAGAAGAGATCTCCGGCTCTATGGGGCTTCCGGTGTATGGGTGGTACATACCGTCCTCCAGGTCCAGAGCGTCCCAATAGTGCTCCTCCGAGTTTGTGAGGCGCACGGTGGGCGCACGGAACATGGGGCGCGCAGCGCCGCCTTCGTCGCCCGTGGTGGGCGCAGAACCGCTGTCATCCTCCGTGGCGGGCGCAGAACCGCTGCCGTCGCCCGCGGCGGGTGCAGAACCACTGTCATGGCCCGCGGTGGGTGCAGAACCGCTGTCGTCGCCCGCGGCGGGCGCAGAACCGCTGTCGTCGCCCGTGGCGGGCGCAGAACCGCTGTCGTCGCCCGCAGCGGGCGCAGAACCGCTGTCGTCGCCCGCAGCGGGCGCAGAACCGCTGTCGTCGCCCGTGGTGAGCACAACGCCGCTGTCATCGCCCGTGGAAAGGCCGCCCGGGCCCTGCGCCGCCGCGGCAGGCGACAGCATGCTCATACACAGGCACAGGCACAACAGTGCCGCGATTCAACGTTGTTTCATATCCGGTCCCCTTTGCTGTTCCGGCCGCCAGCTTCTTTTCCCGGGAAGGGGGGGCCTTCCCGGGAAAATGGGCCGCGGCCCATTTCAGGTGAAAGGCCGGCACGCGCGCACAGCGCGGCGCTGTGCCGGCATATATTCTGTTACAAGCCAGTATACCATAAAGCAAAAAATTTTTCCATTACCCATTTTGAGGAAAAACGGGCATGCACAGCCCGCCGCGCATTCGCCCAAAAGAGTATGTACAGACATTGAATTTGAAAAAACAACGCATTTTCGACATTTTTTGCGCCGGCGCGGCGCGAACCCATGCAAAAAAGAGATCTGTTCGTTTTCCCGAAGGGCGCCCTGCGCTGCACAAAGCCGAACCGGGCGCGCAAAGCGCGGGGCCGGCGCAAAAAACAGGGCCGGAAACTTCCGGCCCTGTGCGCGCGGCCCGCGCCCCGGGCTGCGGCGAAAAAAGCACAAAAAAGGGCGGGCCGGCCCGGCGGCCTGCCCTGCCCCTTTGAAACGGGTGATGCGCCAAAATTTTACGGCGGAACCGCCGTTTTCTTTCAGCGCCCCGGCTTTGCGCCGCCCCTTCGCTTTTGTTCCGGCGCGGGCCGCTTATTCCGTGGGCCACGCGCCGGCGGTTTGCGCCAGCACGTCTTCGGCCTGCCCGGCCGCCGCCTCGCTTGCGGCCGGCTGGGTGTTCACCTGGCTGGCCGGCTGCTGAGTGTCCGCCCCGGCGCTGGCCGCGCTTTGGGCGGGCGGCGCGCTTTGGGCAATGCCCGCGCCAAAACCGGCCGCCGCAGCCTTCTCCTCTTCGGTCAGGGCCGTGCCGCTCTGGCCGGGCACCAGCGGCTTCACCTCGCCGGACGGCTTTTCCAGCAGATAGGCGCCCTTGGGCTCGTTTTTATACACCAGCACCACCGCGTAGGTTTTTTTGGCGTCATCGCACAGCGCGGGCACGGGCACCGTCCATTTATCCACCTGCTTGCCCTTGCATTTTTCAAGGCTCAGCCCGCTTTGCTGCACCACGGCGTGAAAGGCCTCAAAGCTTTCGTCCCATTTGCGGGGCACCTTCACGGCCATCACCTCGGCGCTGGTGGGGTCTACCTCCACGCCATAGCCTGCCAGAAAACTGGCAATATCCTGCGAGCCGGTAATCTGCTGGGTGAGGGCCGCATTCGCCGGTGTGCTCTGCGCCCTGTTCCATGCAATGCCCGCGGCCGCCGCCCCCACAATGGCTGCACCGCACAGGCACACCGCAGCCAGGCGGCGCAGGCCGCCTTTTCGGAATGTGAATACAAACATGGTACGATTTCCCCTTTCCCCTGTTGCGCCTTGGCGCGGCGTTCCGTGCCGGGCATTTTTGCTAATATCTATGAGGGCAGGGCCCTGTTTATACATGCCGCCGCGGGAAAGGCCCGCCGGGCGGCAAAAAAACGGCAAATTGCGGCGCGCACTTGCAATGGCGCGGCACTGCTTTTATAATGGGGAAGGATTCCCGCTGGCTTTCGCGCGGCGTGCCTTTGGCCCTGGCCGCGCGCTTTCAGGCCCGGGGCAGCAGAGACGCGGGCGCCCGCCGCCCGCCGCATGGCAAAGGAGGGGCGCGCATGGTTTTGTGCGTGGACGCAGGCAATACAAACATTGTGCTGGGCGGTTACCTGGGGGGCAGGCTGGTGTTTCTCTCCCGCATTGCCACCCAGCCCGCGCTACAGGCAGACCAATACGCCCTTCAAATAGAGGGTGTGCTGGCGCTGCACGGCGCGGCAAAGCCGCAGGGGGCAATTCTCTCCAGCGTGGTGCCGCCGGTGACGGGCGCTTTGTGCGGCGCTTTGCAGCTTTTGTGCGGCGCGCCGCCGCTGGTGCTGAGCCGCGCGCTGTGCCCCGAGGTGCCCATATGCATCTACCAGCCGGACGAGCTGGGGGCAGACCTGCTGGCCGGGGCCGTTGCCGCGCGGGCGCGCTGCCGCATGCCCGCCGTTGTCATTGACATGGGCACGGCCACCAAGCTGACGGCGCTGGACGCCGCAGGCGCCGTGCAGGGGGTGAGCATTCTGCCCGGCATGATGGTAAGCCTGAACGCGCTGATTTCCGGCGCAAGCCAACTTTCCGCCGTGGCCACACAGGCCCCGGCGCACGCCATTGGCAAGAACACGGCCGAAAGCATCCAAAGCGGCATTGTGCTGGGCACGGCAGACCTGCTGGACGGCATGCTGGCCCGCTTTGAGGCCGAGCTGGGCGGCCCGGCGGACGTGGTGGCCACAGGCGGCCTGGCCGGGCTGGTGGTGCCGCACTGCCGGCGCAGCATCCCCGTGGTGCCGCACCTGCTGCTGGACGGCCTGTACGAGGTGTACCGCCGCAACACGGCACAGGCATAAGCAACCGGCCGGCGCTTTCTGCCGCAAACACTTTGCATAGAAAAAGCCCCTGTATGGCTATGCTGCCATACAGGGGTTTTATTTTATCGTGAGGAGTATTTGCTGCCGGCCAGGGGCAGGGCTTAGTGCCCGCGCCCGGCGCCGCCGCCGCGGAAGCTGCCGCCACCGCCGCCGCGGAAGCCGCCGCCACCACCGCGGAACCCGCCGCCAAAGCCGCCAAAACCGCCGAAGCCACCGCCAAAGGGCCCGCCCGGGCCATCAAACGGGCCGCGTGGAGGCCTTGGCGGGCGCGGAGGCCGCCTGCGGCGCGAGCCGCGCAAAGCGCTGCCCACAAACATGCCGGTGAGAAAATCGGCGCCGGGGTCGCGGCGGTAGTAGGGGTCGTAAGTATAGCGCCGCCGTGGGCGCGCCGCACTGGACACCACGCCAATCAGCACAATCACCACCACCAGAAACACAAGCAGGCCCACAAGGGTAACCACGCCAAAGCCGGCGCTCTCTTCGGGCTGAGGCTGCGGCTGTGCGGCCACGGCCCCGCCGCCCTGCACCGTGCCTGTGCTGCCGGTGACGCCGTAAATGGCGCACACCTCATTGTAAAGGGCGGTGAAGGTTTTTTGCACCCCGGCGTCATAGTCGCCCACGGCAAAATCGGGCTCCAGGCTCTCGCTCAAAATACGGCTGAGCGTGGAGGTGGGAAGCAAGCTCTCCAGCCCGGAACCCTGGATGCACTGGTAGTCTTCATCCCCAATGGAAAGCAGCAACAGCACGCCGTTGTTTTGCGAAGCCGAGCCAATGCCCCAGCTGTTGGCCAGCTCATAGGCATATTCCTCTGTGGTCATGCGGCCGGTGCTTTGCACCGTCACCACCACAATTTGCGCGCCGCTGGCATTATACAAAATGTCGTTTTTGCTTACAATATCACTTTCTGTTGATTCCGAAAGGACATCTGCGCCGTCATAGACATAAAAATCTGATGTGGGGGTGATATCCACCTCGGCAAATGTGGGAAACATGGCCACTGCCGCCGCCAGCAACACGGCCAGCGCCGCCGCCTTTTTCAGAAAAAAGCGCTTCATTTTGCGCCCCCTCTCCTGTTTTGTGCACCGCTTCAGGCCATGGCCTGGGCGTCCACCCCGGCCAACCTTGCCAGAAGCGAGGCCGGAAAGCCCTCGATTGTATCCTGTACGGCCTGGGCATAGGTGTTATATTTCTCCATGGAATGCGAGAGGATGTCGGTGCGGCTGACGAACTCGCTCCACGCAAGCTGGGCGGCGCTTTTCTGCGGGTCCCGCGCGGCCTGAGGCAGTGCATTGTACACAATGCCCACCGCCGTCTCCAGCTTGGTGCCCGCCGTATACTTTTCCGCCGGGGTGGCGGCCGCCTGGCTTTCGGCCAGCGCGCTGGCGGCCGCCTGCACCTTGGCGTCGTCCTCGCCCAGCTCTTGCCCGGCAATGCCCAGAATGGTCTGGGCGGCTGTCTCCCGCGCGGTAAAGTCGGCCGCCATGTTCTGGTTGTAATAATCCAGCGCCGTGCCAGCCACACCGCGCACCTTGGCCGTGCCAATGCCCAGCACGCCCACCAGCACGGCCAGCACCAGCACCAGGCAGGCTAGGGGGCGGTTTTCTTTCCAGGTGGTTTTGTTCTCCATTGCTTCATGCTCCTTTTTTGGGGCGCTGTCATTTCGCCATCTCAAGCAGCTTTGCCTTCAGCTCGCCCTCAATGCGCCCCAGCTCGGCCTCGGCGGCCACGCGCTTGGCGCGGCCCTCGGTTTGAATCTTCACCACTTCGTCCAGCGTTTCAATCAGGCTGCGGTTGGTCTGCTGCAGGGTCTCAATGTCCACAATGCCGCGCTCCGATTCCTTCGCCGCCTCAATGGTGCCCTGCTTGAGGGCTGCGGCGTTTTTCTTCAACAGCTCGTTGGTCATGTCTGTCACGGCGCGCTGCGCGTCAATGGCCTGCTGGGAATGGGCAAGCCCCAGCGCCAGCACCATCTGGCTTTTCCACAAGGGGATGGTGTTCACAATGGACGTCTGAATCTTTTCCGCCATCATCGTGTCGTTGGACTGGATAAGGCGGATCTGCGGCGACATCTGCACCGAGATGTTGCGCGTCAGCTCCAGGTCATACAGTTTCTTTTCAAAGCGGGTGCACTGGTCCTCCAGGTCCTTCGCGGCCTGGGCGTCCTCGGGCAGGCCGCTTTTCTGCGCCTTTTCCACCAGTTTGGGCAGGTCTTCCGCGCGCACCTGCTCCAGCTTTTTCTTGCCCGCAATGATGTACATGGTGAGCTCTTTGAAATACACCAGGTTGCGCTCGTACATGGTGTCCAGCATCGAGATATCTTTCAGCAGCTGCACCTGGTGATCCTGCAGCATGCTTTCAATTTTATCCACATTCGTCTCTGCCTTCGAATAGCGCAGCTTCAGCTCTTCCACCTGGTTGCCCGCTTTTTTGAACCAGCCGAAGATGCCCTTGGGCTGTTCGGCCGTGGCGTCAAAGCCCTTCAGCTCGGTGATGAGGCCGGTGACCATGTCGCCCACCTCGCCCAGGTCTTTCGTGCGGATATTCTCCAGCGCAGAGGTGGAAAAATCCGCCACCTTTTTCTGGCTGGCCGCGCCGTATTGCAAAATCTGGGTAGAGTTGGAAAGGTCTATCTTTTTTGCAAAGTCTTCCACCTGCTGCTTTTCCTCGGGCGAAAGGCCGCTCTCCTCCGCCATGGCGTCTGCGTCAAGGGGCTTGGGCGCCTCGGCGGGCTGTTCCGCCTGTTGTTCGGGGGCGGCGTCCAGCGTCAGGCCCGGGGCGGCAGGCGCCTGCTGTTCCAGCGTCAGGCTGGGGGCGGCGGGCTCGTCAAGCGTCAGGTTGGGGGTGGTGTTATCTGTCATGATGCATCGGTTCCTTTCTCGAATTTTTAAAAACCGGCCGCCGGGCGCGCCCGGGCGGCACCTTCTATGTGTGGGCTTGCCTGTTCTGCCTCAAAGCGTCAGCGTGGGGCCGTCCTCGTTTTGGGCGCCCAGGTCTGCCGCCGTGCCGGCCAGCCGGGCCTTCAGCCCTTCGTCTACCAGGCCATCGCCGCGCGCAATGCCGTCCAGCACCTTCAAATCGGTGCTCACGTCCAGCACTTCGCCCGAAAACAGCGCATCCAGCTGGCTTTCAAAGGCCGCGGCAATGGTGTTTGCGTTCTTTTTCACCTCGGCCATCAGGGCCTGCGCGTTCTGCCCCTGCGCGCCGGAGGCGTCCAGCTTTGCATAGGTGGTAAGCACCTTCACCGCCGTGGGCAGGTAATAGGCCGTAAACTTGCGAATGTTCTTTCCCTTGGCCGGCGCCTTGGCCACCTCGGCCAAAATGGCGCGGCCCGCCTGCTCCATCCGGGCCATGGCGGCCGAAAGCCCGGCGTCCTCAATGGCCTCGTTCAGGCGGGCAATGGCGTCCACGTTTTCCTGTGCTTCCCGCAACATCTCATCCACAGCCTGCTCGCCCGTGGCATATACGGCGGCCGGTGCATCCACCAGCACCGTGCGCGGCGGAAACAGCTTTTGCCCCAGCACATAGGCTGCTGCGGCAATGAGGGCCGCGGCGGCCAGCGCCCACATCCGGTAGATGGGCAGCGCCAGCGCGCACAGCAGAAATGCGCCTGCGGCAAGGTAAATGGGCAGCGCAGAGGGCACCTTTTTTTCCACCTTTGCGCCATGCGAGTTTTGCTTCATGTTCTGTTCCCGTCCCTTTCCTGATGCGTGCCCCCGCAAGGGGCCGCCTTATGCGAACGCGCCCTTCCCCGCGGGGAAAGGCGCGCAGCCAAGCGCCCCCGGCCGCGCGGCACTGTGCCGCGCCCCATGCGGGCGTGCGGTATCATTCGTTTGCCACAGGCTCTTCGGCAGTGCCCTCGCCTGTAATGCCCGTCACGGAAAATTTGCCCGAAAGCTTATAGCGGGGCACATCGCTGTAGCCAAAGCTAAGCCGGTATGACGCGCCCGCCTCCAGCCCGCTGAAGGTATAGCTTTGGGCCGTGTCGTCCGCCACAAAGTGCACGGTGCTTACATACTGCGTTTCGCCGTCGCCCTGCTTCCACAAATCGAAATAGGCGTCCGTCCACTGGGTGTCCACGCCGTCCGTCCACAGCGAGGCCTGCACCGTCACGGTGACAGAGCCGTTCTGCGTAAAATAGCCCGTGGTGTTGTAATTGGTAAGGGTAAAGGCGCCGTACAAAGTGTCGCCCGAGGCCTGGGTGGCAATGCGGCCCGCCTCTTCGGGCACGGTAAAGCCCTCCGGCAGCGTAACGCTGCCGCCGGCCTGTGCCTGCACGGTATTCGTCACTTCTTCCTCTTCGGTATCAGACGAGCTGCTGCACGCGGCCAGCGAAAGGCAAAGCGCCAAAGCAAGGCCAAGGGCCAACAGCCGGTTTAAAACGCTGTGTTTCATCAAAGGTTTCCTCCGGTTTTTGACTTTTCTATCAAAAGGCGCTACAATAGCACATGTATACCAATATGCGCAGCGCCCCTTGGATATCTTCTGGTGCTGTCGAGGCATATTATACTACATCCCTCGCGAATATACAAATAGAAAACGTCGCAAAAAACGTAACATTTCTGTAAGGAGCTGTTTTATGGACCCCCTCTCATCTGTCCGCTTTGTGAAGCACGGCTGCATCTGCTTTGATGTGGATGACGTCGTGGTGTATGTGGACCCGTACATGGTTCCGGATGCCCCGCATGATGCGGACCTCATCATCATCACCCACCCCCACAGCGACCATTTTTCCCCCGACGACATTGCCAAGGTGAAAAAGGACGACACCTGCTATGCCTCCACGCTTGACGTGGGCGCCATGCTGATGGAGGCCTTCGACATCAACCCCGATTATTTCACCGCAATCAGCGCGGGTTCGCCCTCGGCTGTGTTTGAATGCGGCGCCATGGTGACGCCCGTGGTGGCGGAAAACCAAAACCACCCGGCCGGGTTTGGGTTTGGGCTGCTTTTAAACCTGGGCGGTGTGCGCTATTATATCTCGGGCGACACCGATGTGCTGGATGAGGACGTTGTGTGCGACGTGCTGTTCGTGTGCTGCGATGGCGTATGGAACATGCCGGGCTTTGAGACACGCATTCCCGCAGAGCTGGAAAAGATGGAGCACCGGCCCGCCCTGGTGGTTCCCTATCACTATGCCGAGGAGGAAAACCCCGGCACCGGCGGCAACGGCAAAAAGCTGTGCGCCATTCTGCGCCAGAAGGGGTACCAGTGCGAAGAATGGAAGGATTCCTTCTTCCGCTAAGCGCCCGCCGCAGGCGTCCTTTCCAGTGTAATACAACCTGCCTTGTAAAAGGCCGGCGCCATGCCGGCAGGGCGTGTTTGCCGCCCTGCGGCCCGTTTGGCGCGGCCTTTTTCTTTTTCTTCCGCAAACTGCCCTGCGCCGCCGTGCCCGAAGCCGGCTTTGTGCTGGGAACCCGTTGCCCCCACACAGGCCCGCCACAGGCGCATTTTTTGCGGCGCTGGCCGTTGCCTTCCTGCACAAAAACACATAAAAAGCCCCCGTGGCAGCCTTCCGGCCTGCCACGGGGGCTTTGCTTTGCCTGTGTTAAAAAACAAACTTGCAGCCCCCTGCCTCTGTGCCGCCATGGGGCCAGGGCACGGCCTGGCGCCGCCAGCGCGCACTTTTTGACGCGGGGCGCTTTCGGGGCCGCGCGGCGGGCGCGGCTTCAGCCCGCGGCCCGCTGGCGCAGGGCCTCGGCCTCCTGCGCGGCCAGCTGGGCATATTCGGGGTTATCGAACAGGCTGGCATAGCGGTACAGCGCGTAGCCGTCCGCCCCGGCGCCCTCCAGCGTGCCCAGCATATCGGCAAGGTTATGGCCGCTCTCCCACTCCTGCGTCTCAGCGCTGGAGCCATCGCCCGCGCCAATGCGCCATGCGCCCAGGCCAAAGGCAAGCGCCACGCTTTCGCTGCGCGGCATGGCCAGCCATTCCGCCACAATGTTTTCAAAGGCAAACCGGTCCGACCCGCTTTGCAGGCGGAAATCGTAGCCCCAATACACCTGCGGCATCACATAATCCACATAGCCGGGCGTGGAGAGCCACAGCCCCACATCACTATACTGAGTGTTATAATTATTATCATTATTACCTTGAGGACTTATGCCGAACACCACGGTGCGCCCGGCCTCGGCCGCGGCGGCATGCACGGTGTCATACACGCTTTTCACCAGCGTGTTCACATTCTGGCGCCGCCATTCCGCCAAAGAGAGGCCGCCGCCCAGCCCGGCATACTCCTGTGCGTCAAACGCCTCGTCGGTGGTGGGGTAAAAGTAATCGTCAAACTGGATGCCGTCCACGGCATAATTTTTTACAATCTCTTCCACGCCCTTGCAGATATAGGCCTGCACGTCCGGGTTTGAAGGCTCCAGATAGGCGCCGCCCGCCGCCTGCTTCACCCATTCGGGGTGGGTGTTCTCCAGGCTGTTTTCGGCCACATTGGGCGGGCGCGTCTCGTTCAGGCGCACGCGGTAGGGGTTTACCCACGCCTCGAAGGCAAGGCCCTTTTCGTGCGCGCGGGCAATAAAAATCTCCAGCGGGTCAAAGCCCGGGGCCTGCCCCTGCGTGCCTGTCACCACATGGCTCCAGGGAAACAGCCCGCTTTCATAAGTGGCGTCCGCAAAGGGGCGCACCTGCACGGTGATGCAGTTCAGCCCCAGAGAAACACAGTGATCCAGCACGGTGTCCACACTGGCGGTGAAAGCCTCGGCGCTGGACGTATCCAGCATGGGCCATTCCAAATAGCTGAACCACATGCTGCGGTAGCGCATGGCCTGTGCCGGTGCGCCCTCCTGCGTGCTGCCCGCGCCGGGGGGCACGCTTGTAAAATCCTGCCTGGGGGCGCTGTGCGAAGAGGCGCCGCCCGGCCCGGCGCAGGCGGAAAGCCCCAGCGCGCAGGCCAGCGCCAGCGCCGTCAGTTTTTTCATTGGTTTCATGGCAGTGCCCCCCTTGTCCACAAATTCATATGCGCGCAGGCCGGGGGCTTATTCCCCTTTTTCCATGTTGCGCTTTTCGCGCCCGGCAAGCGAGCTGCACAGCAGAAGCTGAGAAAGCGCAATCACCACCGCCAGCACGCCCTTGAACATGGCGCCCAGCGGCACAAAGCTGAACACCAGCTGCACACCGCCGGCCATCATCACCAGAAACGAAAGCGTGCGCAGGTTATCGCCCTCTTTTTCCGCCGCCATAAAGTGCGCGGCCGCAAACACGGGCCACGCCAGCGCGCCGCCCACCTTTTGCGGCACACCGGGGAAAAAGTATACCAGCTGCAAAAGAAGCGCCACCAGGGCCGCCTTGCCCTCGGGCGTTTTTGCGCCCTCGGCCGCCGCCACCAACAGGAACATGGCCCCGGCCAGAATGGCGGAAAGCGTGAACAAAAAATCGAAGTAATAGCCCGGCAGGTACAGCGCCGCCCCGGCCAGGGCCAGCGCGGCCGCGCACCCGCCCACAATGTAATATGTCTTTTTTGTGGCCGTCAGTTTAAAATTCATGAAACGCACCCTTTCTTGTTCTGCCTGAAATAAAGCGCCGCCAGCACAAACGCCAGCATACAGAAGGCCCCCGCTGCGGCAAAGGCCAGCGGAAGCCTGACATCCGCCAGCCGCCCAAGGCCCAAGTTCAGCCCGCTCATGGCAAGGCTCTGCGCCATGGAATAGCCCGAAAGCACCACGCTGCGCGCGCCAAGGCGCACACTGTCGTTGTGCATCGTCTGGGCAAAGGGCTGCCACAGGCACCAGCAAAGCTGCACGCACCACACGCACGCCACACACCAGAGAGGCCCGCGCGCAAAGCACAGCCCGCCGCAGGCGGCCGCCATCAGCGCACACACCGCCAGGCCGAAACCGCGGCGCCCCAGCGCCCGCGTGGCCTTATAAGAGGCGCCCTGCACAAGCCCCACCAGCGTCATGCCCAGATAAGCCGCGCCAAGCTGTGCGCCCGAAAGGCCGCAGCGCACATAGGCAAGCTGGCTTAAAAACACTGTGACCGTCTGGCCCGTCACATCCACCAGGGCATCCGCGGCCAGCATCAGGGCATAGCGCGGCGCGGCGCACAGGCTGCGCCACATGCCGCGTATCTGTGCGGAAAACGCGGCCCTGTCCTCGGCCTGCATGGGCACCGCAGGCAGCGCCAGCGTGCACAGAGCCGCCAGGCCGTAGGCAACCGCCGTTGCCAGCGCCGCCTGCCGGTAGCTGGCAGAAAAAAACAGAGTAAAGGCCGCCGTGGCCGCCAAAAGCCCGGCCATGCCCGCCGCGCCATACAGCCCCAGCGCGCGCTGCGCCCGCTTTGGCCCGGCCGCCACATACAAATAGGCGGTGTCGCACCCGGAAAGGCCCGCGCCCACAAAGGCCAGCATCACGCGCTCGGCCAGAAAGGCGCCAAAGCTGCCCGCCCGCCAGAAAACCAGCTTTGAAAGAAAAAACACCGCGCTGCACACGGCAAGCATGCGTTTATAGCCCAGCCTGGCCGCCGCGGCGCCCAGCGGCAGCTCCAGCGCCACCACCAGCAGATAGTACACGCTTTCGATGAGGGCGATATCCCCCATGGAAAGCCCGGCCTGCGTGCGGTACAGCGACGCCACCGGGCCGTAAAACACCATGCCCTGCAAAAAGGCCGCAAGGCACATCAGGGCCACACAGCGGCCCTCTCTTTTCCAAAACACAAGAAACAGTCCTTTCCTAAAAACAGTAGCAAAACAGCGGCCCGGGGCCCTGCCACGAACCTGCGTTCTTCTGCCCTGTTTTTAAATGGACTGTTTCATCTGGCTGCTATGCTCCTTTTCCGGGCCCTGCACGGGCCATGCACCAGAAAGTATACCACAGCGCGCCCGGGCGTGCAAGGGCGCAGCCGGGCAGCTGCGCCGCCCCTTTACGCATATTTTACTGCCGCTTTGCGAAAAGCTGGCGGCAGGGCGCGGCCGTTCCGCCGTATCATAAAAGCAGAAAGAAATGGCACAGGGCAGTGCGTGGCGAACCTGCCCGCCGCCCGCAGGAGGCATGTGACATGAAACATGAAAAAAAGCAGGCCCCCCGGTTTGCAAAATGGCTGGCCAAAGCCGCCGCGGCCTATTTGTTTTTCTTTTTAACCGGCCTGTTGATGGGCCTTGTGCCCGCAGGCAGCCTTGGCCTGAGCGGGCCGGCGTTTTTCAGCCTGCGGATGTGCTGGATGCTGCTTGGGCCCGTGTATGCCACGCTGGCTGCCAGGCTGATTCTGGCCTTTCTGCCCGCCGCGCAAAAGCCCGGCCCCGGCGCCGCCGAAAAAGGCACAAAGCTTGTGCTGGCCATCGCGGCCCTGCTGCTGTTGGCGGACCTTTCGGGCGCAGATACCCTGCCGGACCTTGCCGGAAGCAGCGTGCAGGCCAGGGGCCTGCACAACCTTGCCCAAAGCAGCCGGCGCCACCCGCAAAAGGGCGGCCGCTTTCTGGCCGTGTTTCTGACGGCGGGCCTGTGCCTGCTTGGGCTGGAACTTCTTACCCTGCTGGTGTGCATCATTGTCTTTGCGCCTTTGGGCCAAACCGCAAGCCGCGCATTTCTGCTGTGCATTGCCCTAACGGCCCTGGCGCTTGTTTTGACGGCGCTGGCGGCGGCGTTTCTCTCCGGCTTTCAGGGCGACAGGGCCGCGCACGCCCGGCAGCTGGCACAGCGCAAGCAGGCCGCTGCCGCCGGCGGTGCCCTTGTGCTGGAAAGCGACCCCGCGCTGCGCAAACGGTTTTTGCGGTTTCCCAAAGCTTTGTGCCTGGTGGGGTGCCCGGCCCTTGTGCTGGCGGGCTTCGCCGTGCTGTATGTGACAAAGGGCCAGCAGGGCCTTGCCGTTCACCTGCTTCGCCAGGGCGCCCAGGCGCTTTCGGCCGCGGGCTTTCTGGGCTTTTTCGCGGCCGGCCTGTACTGGGCCAACTGTTCCGGCACCAGCCTTGTGCAGCGCATTTACCTTTCCGACGGCGCGCTGCGCTACACAGGCTACAGCGGCAGCATGGAAGAGCGCGTGGAATTTTCCTATCTTCTTTTGCAGCTGGAACGCGTTCGGGTGGGCAGGCGCGCGCTGCACATACGGGGCCGCTTTTTGAAAACCACGCAAGACGCACATGGCTGCCGCGAAAAGGGCCCGCTGGCCCGCGTGCCGTGGGTGCCCCGCACCTTTCCGCAGGCGCAGGAACAGGCCCTGCTGCACTTTCTGGCACAGCAGGCGCCCCAGGCCAGCAGGCAAAAAAGCTAACCGGCCCCTCCCGCCGGGGCAGCATACCAAACACGGCCCGACGCTTTCCCCGCGACGGGCCGTATCTTCTCTCTTAAAACAATGTTTATTTGTTTTTCTCAAACAGCCTGCGGCGCGCGGCGCTTTGGCGCATCAGCGCCTTCAGGGCCGCCTCGTCGCCTGTCTCCAGCGCGCGCTTTACATCGTTCAAACTGCGCTCGAACTGGCCAATCTCCTCAATCAGGGCGCTTTTGTTGGCGAAAAACAGTTCGCTCCACAGCGTCTCGTTGATGTTGGCAATGCGGGTGAGGTCCCGAAAGGAATCGCCCGTGTAATCCACAAGGTGCTCATCCGCGTTGGCGTTCATCAGGCTGACGGCAATGGCATGCGTCAGCTGGCTGACGTAGCCAATCACCTTATCGTGCTCTTCACAGCTTAGCACCGAAATGCGCGCAAACCCAAGCGCCTGCCCCAGCCCCCTGGCAAAGGCCACGGCCCCGGGCGTGTTGGCCCCGGTGGGCGTAATGAGAAAGTTGGCGCCCCTGAAAATGGCGGGGTCGGCGTTCCACACGCCGCCCACCTCGCGCCCTGCCATGGGGTGGCAGGCAATAAACTCCACCCCGGGCGGCAAAAGCGCCTGCACGGGGCCCACCACGGCCCCCTTTACGCCGCACACATCCGTAAGCAGCGTGCCCGGGCGCAGGTGTGCCGCATACGCGCGCACCCACTCCACCATGGCGCCGGGGTAAAGCCCCAGCACCACCACGTCCGCCCCGGAAAGCAGCGCCTCGGGCGCGCCGGCCGTCCCCTCGTCGATGACGCCGTGCTCTTTCGCCCAGCAAATGGCCTTTTCGTCAATGTCCACCGCCGTCACCCGGCAGCCAAGGCGCTTCAGGCACATGGCATAGGTGCCGCCCAAAAGGCCAAGCCCCACAATGCAAAAGCGCCGTTTCAAAAGCCCATTCACAGCAGCGTCACCTCCGCGCCAAGGCAGGTTTGCAGCACCTGCCAGAATTCCGGCCAGCTCTTTTCCACACATTCGGCGCCGTCAATCGAGGCAGGCACGCCCGCCGCCAGCGCCGCCACGGCCATGGCCATGGCCACGCGGTGGTCGTTGTGGGCACACAGCGCCGCGCCGTGCAGGGCGCTTTTGAACACGCGCACCGTGCCGCCGTCCGATTCAATGCGCCCGCCCATTTTGCGAATTTCTTCCTCCATGGCGGCAATGCGGTCGCTTTCTTTCAGGCGCAGGCGCTGGGCATGCCGCAGCACAAGGCCGTTTTCGCAGAACAGCCCCAACACCATCAGAATGGGGCCAAGGTCCGGGCAATCGGCAAGGCTGGCCTCGCCGCCGCAAAGCCCGGCCTGCTCAAACCGCAGGGCGCCACACGGCGCCTGCACAATGGCCGCGCCCGCCTGCCGCAGCAGTGGAAGAAAGGCCATGTCGCCCTGCGCGCTGCCCGGGCGCAGGCCCGCCAGCTGCACACCGCCGCGCACAGCGCCCAGCACGCCGAAAAAGGCCGCCTGAGAGGCATCGCCCTCCACTGTATAATTACAATTTGTATATTTTTGATTTTCTTCAACAAAAAGTGTATTTTCGTCCTGCCACACAGCCTGCACGCCAAACGCCGCCAGGGCGCTGCGCGTAAGCTGCACATAACTGCGGCTTTCAAACGGCGGGCGCACGCAGATGGTGCTTGCGCCCCCCAACAGGGGCAGCGCAAACAACAGGCCGCTGATGAACTGGCTGGAAACGCCGCCGTCCACACAGAACCTGCCCGCCGAAAGCCGCCCGTTGACGCACACGCCCGTATCGTTTTGCGAAAAGGCCACGCCCTTTTCGCAAAACAGCTGCGCATACACCGTCTGCGGGCGCTGGGGCAGGCGCCCTTCGCCGCAAAAGCGCACCGGTGCGCCGCACAAAGCCCCCAGCGGAATAAGAAAGCGCAGCGTGCTGCCGCTTTCACAGCACCACACCGGCCTCTCGGGCGTGCAAAGCCGCCCGCCGGTGCCCTGCACCAGCGCCGTGTTGCCCTGAAAATCTATTTGCGCGCCAAATGCGCGCAGGGCGCCTGCCGTGGCGTCAATATCTTTGGAATGGGCAATGTTTTCAATGCGGCTTTCGCCCTGCGCCAGTGCCGCACAAATCAGTGCGCGGTGCGCCATGCTTTTGCTGGGCGGCGCGGTGATGCGCCCGCCGCGCCAGGCCCCCGTCAGTTCGGCGCGCATACCGCCGCCCCCTTTCCTGCTGCTGTTGTTGCGGGATGCAGGCCCGCGCCCCGCTTACATTTCGCGCCCAATCACGCGCGCAATGGCGCGCCCCTTTTCAATCACAGAGGCAAAGCGCTCGGGCTTGAGGCTTTGGGCGCCGTCGCTCCACGCGGCCTCGGGGTTTTCGTGCACCTCAATAATCAGGCCGTCCGCCCCGGCGGCAATGGCCGCAAGGCTCATGCTCTCTACATAGCGCCAGTCGCCGGTGGCATGGCTGGGGTCTATGATGATGGGCAGGTGCGTTTTCTCTTTGATGATGGGCACCACCGAGAGGTCCAGCGTGTTGCGGGTGTACTTTTCAAAGGTGCGGATGCCGCGCTCGCACAAAATGACGTTTTCGTTGCCGCCTGCCATAATGTATTCGGCGCTCATAATCCATTCCTCAATGGTGTTGGCAAGGCCGCGCTTCAGCAGCACGGGCTTTTTCATTTTGCCCACCGCTTTCAGCAGCCGGAAGTTCTGCATGTTGCGCGCGCCAATCTGCACAAGGTCTACATACTGCTCGAACTCGTCTATTTCGTGCTCGCTCATCAGCTCGCTGACAATGGGCAGGCCCGTGGCCTCGCGCGCGGCCACCAGGTCTAAAATGCCCTCGGTGCCAAGGCCCTGAAAGGCGTAGGGCGAGGTGCGCGGCTTATAGGCGCCGCCGCGCAGCATGGTGCCGCCCGCGGCCTTCACCTTTTCGGCAATGCGCACCACCTGCTCTTTGCCCTCTACGCTGCACGGGCCGCCAATGACGGCAATTTTCTCTTTGCCGCCCACCTTTACGCCCGCCACATCAATGACGGAATCCGCCTCGTGGAACAGGCGGTTTGCCTTTTTATACGGCTCGGAAACGCGCTGCACGTTCTCTACATACGGGTTTGCGCGAATGCGCTTTTCGTCCAGCACAGTGGTGTCGCCCACAAGGCCGAACACGTTGTAATCGGTGCCGCGTATCATGGTGACGGAAAGGCCCTGCGCCTCAAATTCGCGGATGATGCGCTCCAGTTCCGCCTGCGGTGTGCCGCGCTTGGTACTGATGATCATGGTTTGTTTCTCCCCTCTTGTATGCTTTGCTGTTCAGCGGTTTTCATAGCCGGAAAGCTCCGGGTTCTTGAGGAACTGCCCGCGGCTGTCCATGCGCAGGGGCAGCACGGCCGTGACGGCCGAAACGGGGCACGCGCCGTAGATGTGCGGGTAATACCGGCTGGGGTTGTGGGGCCCGGCCTCCCATTTGACGGGCGCGGGCACCTTTTTCACGTCGATGCACAAAAGCACATAGTCGCCGCCGTCTGCATAATGGCCCGGGGCCACACGCCAGAAATATTCCACGGGCGAACAGTGCAAAAAGCCGCCCTCCGGCAAATGGGCCCCCACCGCGCCTGCGGCCCGGCAGGCCTCCCACTCGCTGCGCGGCATGGCGTGCAGAATGATAAGGCTGCCCTCAATGTCGCGCTTCAGCGTCTCCAGCGCGTGCACATAGCCGTCCTTGCCCTCGCCCACAAAGTGGTAGCGGCACGCCATGCCTGCAAAGCTGCGCTGGCGAAACGCCTCGCGCTTTGTCACGTCCGAGATATGCACCTCGGCGGCCGGCAGGGCCACGGCTTTCAGCGCGTCCAGAATGGCCACCGACGTGTGCGTATAGGCCGCGGGGTTGATGACGATGCCGTCCATGCGCCCCAGCGCGTTTTGGATGGCTGTGACAATGTCCCCCTCGCTGTTGGATTGAAAAAATTCCACCTCTACGCCCATGCCGCGCGCCGCCTGCGCAATGGTGTCGCACAGGCCCTCGTAGGTTAGCGTGCCGTAAATATCTGGCTCGCGCACGCCCAGCATGTTGATGTTAGGCCCATTCACAATCAAGAACTTCATAAAATGCCTCCTTTGCGGCGGCCACCGCCGCCTCGAAGCTGCCGGCGTTTTCCACCCTGGCGTGGCAAGCCGCCTCATACAGCGGGCGCCGCACGACCAGCTGTTTTTCCAGCGCGCCGCGCGTTGTGCTCAGCGGCCTGCCGCCGCCGGGCTTTAAAAGGGCCAGCGGCCTGTCGAGGTACAGCACCACATAGTTTTCGCGCAGGGCGCGCACATTCTCTTCGCGCAGCACCACGCCCCCGCCTGTGGCTAGCACGGCGCCGCCGCGCTTTGCAAGGTCTGCCGTGACGGCGGCCTCCATCTGGCGGAAGGGGCCCTCGTTGCCCGGCTGCAGAATTTCAGAAATGGGCCTGCCCGCACGGCGCACAAGCTCGGCGTCGGCGTCCACAAAGGGCTTTTTCAGCGCCTTTGCCAGCGCCTTGCCAACGCCCGTTTTTCCGCATGACGGCATGCCCACCAGCGCAAGGCCCGCCTTTTCGGCCAGAAGGCTGCGGTATACTTCCAAGATGCGCTGTTCCTCCATGGGCCTGCCCAGAAACAACTCGGCGGCATATTTGGCCTGCGCCACCAGCATCAAAAGGCCGCCCGCGCACGGCACGCCGCGCGCCTCGGCCATCTGCAAAAGGCGGGTGCGCAGGGGGTTATACACCACGTCGAACACAGCCTCCAGCGCCGGAAACGCGCCGGGTGCGGCCAAATCCACCAGGCAGGTGCCGTTGTTCGGGTACATGCCCGCGGGCGAGGCGTTGATGATGACGTTCACATCCTGCCGCGCAGCGGCCTGCTCGTAGCGCAGCGCGCCGGGCTTTGCGCTGCGCGAGGCGCAAAGCACCTGCGCAGCCCCCTCGGCTGTGCACACCGCGCGCACCGTGCGCTGTGTGGCCCCCGTGCCCAGAATCAGCACCGTTTTGCCCGCCAGCGAAACGCCTCTGTGGCGCACAAGCAGGCGAAAGCCGCCAAAATCGGTGTTGTAGCCAAACAGCCTGCCGCCGCGGTTCACCACCGTGTTCACAGCGCCAATGGCCTTTGCCTCTTCGCTCACCTCATCGCACAGGGCAAGCGCCAGCGCTTTGTAGGGGATGGTGACGTTCACCGCGCGAAAGCGGCGCGCAGTGAAAAACGCGCGCACGGCCGCCTCGTCCGGCAGCTCCTTTAATTCATAGGGGTAGCCGCCCAGCGCCTCGTGGATGGGCTTTGAAAAGCTGTGCCCCAGCGTTTTGCCAATCAGCCCATATTCCATGCCTGCGCCACCTGCCAATCTTTTCCGAAATGCTGTGCACACAGGTCGGCCACGGCAAGGGCCGTCACGGCGTCCTGCACCGCGCGGGCGCGGTGGGCAATGCACGGGTCGTGCCTGCCGTGAATCAGCAGTGTGGCGTCGCGCTTTGCGGCCCAATCCACCGTCTGCTGCACTTGATAGATGCTGGCCGTGGGCTTCACCGCCGTGCGGAACACAAGGGGCATGCCGTTTGTGATGCCGCCATTTGCGCCGCCGTTGTGGTTGGTGGTGGTGACAACGCGGCCCGCATGCATGCGCAGCGCGTCGTTTGCCTGGCTGCCGCGCATGCCCGCCAGGGCAAAGCCCGTGCCGAATTCTACGCCCTTCACCGCAGGGATGCTGAACAGCAGGCCCGCCAGCACGCTTTCCACGCTGCCAAAAAACGGCTCGCCCAGGCCGGCGGGCAGGCCCAGCACGGCGGTTTCCAGCACGCCGCCCACGCTGTCGCCCTCGGCCGCCGCGGCCTCAATGGCGCCCTGCATAGCCTTTGCCTTCACGCTGGAAAGCGCCGGAAACGCCACCGCCCCCAGCGCGCGCAGCTGGCGCGCCAGCGCCTCGCCGCCGGGGGCAAGGGGCTCGTCCTCCACGCCGGCGCACTGCGCCAGGTGCGTGCCAATCACCACGCCCCGTTTCTCCAGCATCTGCTTTAAAATGGCGCACGCGGCCACCAGCGGCGCGGTAAGCCGGCCCGAAAAATGGCCGCCGCCGCGCGCGTCCTGAAAGCCGCGGTATTTCAGGTGCGCCGTCCAATCTGCATGGCCGGGGCGCAGAAGGTCCTGCGTTTTTGCATAATCTTCGCTGCGGGTATTGGTGTTTTCTATCACCAGCGTCACGGCCGTGCCCGTGGTGAAGCCCCTGTAAACGCCCGAAAGGAAATGCACCTTGTCCGGCTCTGTGCGCTTGGTGCTCAGCTTGCCTGCAGCGCGGCGCTTATCCATCTCGCGCGCAATGTATGCCTCGTCCACCGGCACGCCCGCGGCAAGGCCCGAAAGTGTGGCGCCCACGGCCGGGCCATGGCTTTCGCCAAAGATGGAAAGCGAAATGGCGCCCGTGTATGTGTCGTTCATCCAATGCCCTCCCCAATCATGGCGCGCAGCGCCTGCACCGGCGCCTTCTCCAGCCGGTAGGTGCCGGGCTGCTTCACCTTCACCAGCGTAATGGTGCCGTTTGCCGCCTTTTTGTCGTGCACAAGATGGGAATAAATTTCATCTCCGTCGTAGCGGATGCGCACTGGCAGGCCCAGCGCCTTGTACACCTTGCGCACGCGCGTGCGCAGGGCGCTGCTTTCCAGCATGGGCAGCATGCCCAGCGCCACACACTCGCCATGGTACAGCTGGCGGCGCGCAAGGCCCCGGCTTGCCTCAATGGCGTGGCCAATGGTGTGCCCAAAGTTCAGCGCCGCGCGGCAGCCCGCCTCGCGCTCGTCCGCCTCCACAATGGTTTTTTTCACCGCCAGGCTGCGGTACAAAATTTCTTCCAGGTCCTGCCGGGCACAGCCCTTTTCAAACAGTGCAAAAAGCTCTGCGTCGCCAATCAGCCCCGCCTTCAGGGCCTCTGCCAGCCCGTTGGCCATATGGCGCGGGGGCAGGCTGGCAAGGGTGTCCGGGTCTGCCACCACAAGGCGCGGCTGGTGAAAGGCGCCCACAATGTTTTTGGTCCCGGCCAGGTTCACGGCCGTCTTGCCGCCAATGGAGGAATCCACCTGCGCAAGCGTGGTGGTGGGGCAGTTGATGAAGTCGATGCCGCGCATGTAGCACGCGGCCGCAAAGCCCGCCGCGTCGCCCACCACGCCGCCGCCCAATGCCAGCACGGCGTCCGTGCGGCCAAAGCCGTGCTGCAGCATCACGGTGCACAGGTGCTCTATTGTGGCCATGCTTTTTGTGGCCTCGCCCTGCTCCAACACCACGGGCACGCCGTGCGGGCACTGCGCCAGCACGGTGGAAAGGTATTGCTGCGGCACGCCGGAATCTGTCACCACAAGCACCTTGCGGCCCAGGTTCACAAGCTGCCCCACGCGCCCCAGCGCACCACGCCGCAGAATGATGTCATAGCTTCGCGGGCCCAGCCGCATCGTCAGCTTCATAAAGGGCTCCTTTCTGCCGCGCCGCGGCTGTATACGCCAAGCACGCGCACGGTGCGGCACACGGCGCCCAGCTTTTCCAGCAGGGCCTGCGCCGCCGCGCCGCTGCAATCGCCCACCAGCTCGGCGTAAAAGTAATATTCCCAGGCCACATGGGGCATGGGCCTGCTTTTGATGCACTCGAGGTTGAAGCCCTCTTCGCCAATCACCCGCATCACACGCGCCAGCGCGCCGGCCTTGTGGTCCACCGTGAACAGCAGGCTGAAGCGGTTGCCCTTTTCGCGCAGCGCTTTGCCAATGACAATAAAGCGGGTGGTGTTGTCCTCGCTGCCGTTGATGTTCCGGGCCAGCACGCACAGGCCGTACAGCCCCGCCGTCTCCTCCGAGGCGATGGCGGCCAGCGCCTTGTCGCCCCGGCGCGCCACCTCCTGGGCGGCAAGGGCCGTGTTGGCGGCCTCCTGCTGGGCAAGGCCCAGCGTTTTGATGAAGCCCGCGCACTGGTGCAGGGCCTGCGGGTGCGAAAACACCGTTTTCACATCGCCCAGCGCGGCGCCCGGCACGCCCAGCAGGTTTTGCCCCACCGGCAGGTCGTACACATCACACACGCACAGCTTCGGGTGGGAAAAGCAAAGGTCCAGCACTTCCGAAACGTCGCCCACGCTGCTGTTTTCAAACGGCAGCACGCCATATTCGGCCTCGCCGTTTTCCACCGCGCGAAACACGTCTGCCCACGCCGCAAAGCCCACGGCCCGCGCGTGGGGGAACAGCCTGCGCAGCGCAATGTGGCTGAACGCGCCCTCCACGCCCTGGTAAGCCACCGCGCCGCGCCCCAAAAGCGCCTGCTGCAAAGCGCGGGAAAGCGCCATGTTGTGGCGCACGAAATCTTCATAATATGGGGCCATGGCCTTTTCGTCCCCGGCCAGCGCCGCAAGGTTCTTTTCCACCACGGCCTCTTCGCGCGCCGCGTCCAGCACGGGCAGGCCGTGCTGCGCCTTGTACCCGGCCACGGCCGCCGCGGCCTGCATGCGCGCAAGAAAGGCCTCGCGCAGCGTTTTATCCAGCGAATCTATCCTTTCGCGCAGCTCTTCCAGCGTCTCCATGTGCGGCGCCACCCCTTTACAGTCATAATATGTTGTATTATAGCACACACAGGGGCCCCGCGCAAAACAAATTGCCGTTTTGGCGCCGCGCCGCCGGGCTGCCCCGGCGCACGGCACAGGCAGCGGGCGCGCGCCGTTTAAACACCCGCCCGTTCGGAACGGCCCTGCGGGCGGTTTTTTTCGCCCCACAGGCACAGCTGGTCCAGCACTTTCATCAAAGACCTTCCGCGCCCCGACAGCGAATATTCCACTTTGGGCGGAATTTGCGGGTATTCTTTTCGCACAATCAGCCCGTCTGCCTCCAGCGCCTTCAAATTGCTGCTGAGGGTTTTGTCGGTAATTTTCCCCACATAGCGCTTCATCTCGTTGAACCGCACGGGCTCAAACCCCATCAGGCAGTACAAGATAACCATTTTGTGCTTGCCGCTGATAAGCGACATGGTATAGCTGAAGCCCGTGCCCTCAAAGCTGGCGTGCTCGATGTATTTTTCCATATGGCCTGCCGCCCCTTTGCTTTCTTTTAAGATAGTACCTTTCTTATTTCACAGTACTTGTCTTATGCTATGCATTTGCTATAATCATAATAGCCGTGCAGGCACAAGTCAACCCAAAGTATGAACGGAGGTTTTCACAATGAAGAAAGAACTGGGCATAAAGCCGTATCTGTTCCCCATGCCGGTGCTGATGATTGCCACCTATGGAAGCGATGGCACCGTGGACGTCATGAACATGGCCTGGGGCGGCATTTGCGCAGAAAATATGGTTTCGCTCAACATTGGCGAAGGGCACAAAACGGCCGAAAACATCAAACAGCGCGGCGCCTTCACCCTCAGCGTCGCCGATATCCCCCACATAGAAGCGGCCGATTTCTTTGGCATTGCCAGCGGGAATAAAATGGCCGATAAGTTCGAGCGCACCGGGCTCACCGCCGTGAAAAGCGAAAAGGTGGACGCGCCCGTGGTGGAGGAATTCCCCCTCACGCTGGAGTGCAAAGTGGTTGAGGCCAAGCGGGAGGTGTACGGCTTCCATGTGATTGGCGAAATTGCAGGCGTTTTGGCCGATGAAAAGGTTTTGGATGAAAAGGGCCGGGTGGACCCCACCAGGCTGAACGCCTTTGTGTTCGACCAGTTCCAAAACGGTTACTATGCCATTGGGCAGAAGGTGGGGCAGGCCTGGAGCACCGGCGCCCCCCTGATGAAATTGAAATAACGCGGCCAATGTGCCGCCGCCGGGCCCGGCGGCGGCATTTTCTTCCGGCAGCCGGTGCCAAAGCGGCGCGCCCGGGCGCGGCCATTTGCCCTGTGCACGCCCCAGCCCGGGCCCCGCGCCAGGGGGCTGCCCGGGGCGGGGCTTTTCCTTTGGGCCGTTTTGTGCTATAGTAATATTATTGCACAAACAGGCAGACGCGTTTGCCGCGTGCGGCCTGGCGCGGGCTATGCCGCGCCGTTTTGCCGCAGGCCGCCGGTTTTCCGGCCCTGCACGCAGGCTGTTTCTGTGCATATATGGAACATTATTTCTCCCTCTTCGGGCCGCGCGGGCGGCCCGGGCAGGGCATGCCGCGCGGCCGCCGGGCCGCGCATCCCTTTTTGAGAAACAAGGAGCTTTTCCAAATGGCAAATAACGAACAGGATAAGCGCCCCCGCGCGCCGAAAAAGGCCAATACGGACACCGTTTCCTTCCGCGTGGTGGCCAGCCTTCAGCGCGGTGCAAACGACGCCGTGGCCGTGCCGCACCGCGGGCACATTCCCCTGCGCCTGGTGGTGAATGCCCTCGGGCAGCTGTTGTACCGCACGGGCTTCGAGACGGAATATCTGGTGCGCTGCGCCTGGCGCAGCCTGCGAAGGGCCACTGCCGGGCTGCGGCACGTGGCTGTCATTGCCGCCAAAACGGCGGCAGAGCCCCTGGGGCTGTTCTTCCGCTCCATGTGGCGCGACCTGTCGGCCCCCTTTGTGCATCTGGCGCACGGGCTGCGCCACCTGAAAGCAGAAAAGCGGGCGGGCAGCGACACCAGCAGCATCGCCTTTATCCGCAGCGGTGTGCACAAGCACCGCGCCGTGCTGGCCGGCGCGCTGGGCTACCTTTTGCCTCTGGGCGCCCTGGCCATTCTGGTGTTCACCGTAAGCCAGGTGCTGGGCGCCAACTATTCGCTTGCAGTGGAATACAATGGCTCGCTGATCGGCTTTATCGAAAATGAAACGGTGTGGGAGAACGCCAACAGCCTTGTGCGCGAGCGCATCATTGCCTCGGACGAGACAGACCAAACCTGGAATGCCGAGCCGGTGTTCACCATCCGTTCTGTGGATGAAGCCGCGCTGTCTTCCGCCAGCTATCTGGCGGACACCATCATTCGAAATTCCTCCGATGAAATTCAAAACGCCACCGGCATCCATGTGAACGGCCAGCTGGTGGGCGTGGTGACGGACGGCGCTGCGCTGCAGCAGGTGCTGGATGACACGCTGGCCCCGTACGAGAACGGCGACGAGTTCCACCGCGTTGCCTTTGCACAGGATATTGAGCTTGTGCCGGGCATTTATTACACCTCTTCCATCGAAGACCTTGCCACCGTGACAGATACCCTGCGGGCAGACCCCACCTACCTTCAGGTGCAGATTACCGACCGCGAGGAATACGACGATGTGCAGCCGTACGAGACCATCACGCAGGAATCGGACGATTATTACGAGGGCACCCAGCGCGTGATTCAGCGCGGCGTGAATGGCCGCCAGCATGTGGTGGCCGACGTGACGCGCGTGAACGGCGAAGAGGTCTCGCGCGAGATTGTGCAAACCACCGTGCTGGAAGAGATGACGCCCCGCATTGTGGTGGTGGGCACAAAGTCTTACGATTTTGCCACCAGCATCGGCCATGTGGGCTCGGGCAGCCTGTCGTTCCCCGTGCCGGGCTATTCCTACATCACCACCCGGTTCGGGCAGGGCGGCCACCGCGGCACCGATATCTGCGCGCCCGCGGGCACGCCCATCTATGCCTGTGCGGGCGGCACCGTGGTGGAAGCCGGCTGGCATTACAGCTGGGGCAACTATGTGCGCATTGACCACGGCGGCTATTACACGCTGTACGCGCACTGTTCGCAGCTTACGGTGTCGGCCGGGCAATCGGTGGCCCAGGGCCAGCTTATTGGCCTGGTGGGCAACACGGGCTATTCTTCGGGCAACCACTGCCATCTGGAGCTGTGGCTGGATAATTCCGGCGCCTATTCCCGCCTGACGGACCCGCTGAACTACATGACGCCCTAACCGGCCCCTTCCGGCCGCACGGCAGAAACACAAAGGGCCCGGGCACGCAAACCGCGTGCTCGGGCCCTTTTTATTTTCAGCCGGGAAAATTCAGTTTCTGCCAACCTCTGAAAGGCGCAGGCCGGGGTTGTGCTCTTCGGCCCAGGTGATGTTCCAGGCGCTTGTGAACAAAAGCAGGCGCCGGCCCTTGAAATCCTCCACGCGGCGGGTGTCGCTGGTGAGGTTCAGGGCCTTGGGGTCGATGTCTTCATTGTCAATCCAGCGGATGAACGCATACGGCAGGGCCGTGCGCCGCACGTCCACATTGTATTCGTTCTTCAGGCGGTACTCCAGCACCTCGAATTGCAGCACGCCAACCACGCCCACAATCACCTCTTCCATGCCGCCGCCCAGCTCTTTGAAAATCTGGATGGCGCCCTCCTGGGCAATCTGCTCCATGCCCTTCACAAACTGCTTGCGCTTCATGGTGTCCACCTGGGTGATGCGCGCAAAGTGCTCGGGTGCAAAGGTGGGGATGCCCTCGTAGGCAAACGGCGTTTTCGCCGTGGTGATGGTGTCGCCAATGGAGAAGATACCCGGGTCGAAAATGCCCAGAATATCGCCCGCAAATGCCTCGTCCACCGTCTCACGCTCGGACGCCATCAGCTGGGTGGACTGGCTGAGCTTCACCTTTTTGCCGCCCTGCACATGGTATACCTCCATGCCGCGCACAAAATGGCCCGAGCAGATGCGCATAAACGCAATGCGGTCGCGGTGGGCCTTGTTCATGTTGGCCTGTATCTTGAACACAAAGGCCGAGAAATCGGGGCTTTGCGGGCTGATGAGCCCCGCCGAAGACATGCGCGCCAGCGGCTGGGGCGAAAGGCGCAGAAAATCTGCCAGAAAGGGCTCTACCCCGAAGTTTGTCAGCGCCGAGCCAAAGAATACCGGCGTCAGCTTGCCGTGGTCAATTTTCTCTTTGTCAAACTCGTAGGCCGCGCCGTCCAGCAGCTCGATGTCGTCGCACAGCGTGGCGTGCAGCGCAGGCGTCAGCAGGCCGTCCAGGTTTGCGTCGCCCAGGTGCGCCTGAATCTTCGCGGCCTGCCGGGTGCCCGTTTTGCCCACTGTTTCAAAGGCCAAAATCTCTTTTTTATCGCGCACATATACGCCCTTGAACTCTTTGCCGCAGCCAATGGGCCAGTTCATGGGGTAGGTTTCAATGCCCAGCACCTGTTCAATTTCTTCCAGCAGGTCGAAGGGGCTGCGGGCCTCGCGGTCCATCTTGTTCACAAAGGTGAACAGCGGAATGCCGCGCATGGCGCACACGCGGAACAGCTTTTTCGTCTGCGCCTCCACGCCCTTGGCCGCGTCAATCACCATCACCGCGGCGTCCGCCGCCATCAGCGTGCGGTAGGTGTCCTCGGAAAAATCCTGGTGGCCGGGCGTGTCAAGAATGTTGATGCAGCAGCCGTTGTATTCAAATTGCAGCACGCTGGACGTAACCGAGATGCCGCGCTGCTTTTCAATTTCCATCCAGTCTGACACAGCGGCGCGCGCGCCCTTTTTGCCCTTGACAATGCCCGCCTGCTGAATGGCGCCCCCGTACAAAAGCAGCTTTTCCGTCAGCGTGGTTTTGCCCGCGTCCGGGTGCGAAATAATGGCGAACGTGCGCCGCCGGGCAATTTGCTGCTCCAGTGTAAATTCGCTCAAAGCCTGTTCCTCCAAAAAGGCCCCGCAGCGGGGCCGGTGTTGTGTGTTGCCGTGTGCGCCAAACAGCGGCCTGGCGGCTGCCGGGCACACGGTTTTTATTGTACGGCATTTTTGCCCGCTTTGCAAGCGCATGCGGCCCGTTTTTTTGCCGGTTTTGCCAGCCGGGCGCACAAAAAAGCCGCAGGGCCCAAAAGGCCCCTGCGGCTTTGTGCGCCTGTTGGCCCGCGGGGCGGCGGCTCAGCCTGCCTGGCCCTCTGCGGCGCCCTCCGGCCCGCGGCTAAGCAGGCCGGTAAGATAGCTTCTGTCGCCCAGCACGGCGGCAAGCTGCACTTTGTCCAGCACGCCCTCCCAATAGGCGGTGGCCGCTTTCTGGTACTGGCTGCCCAGCTCTTGCGCCTGCGCCAGCAGCGCCGGCGGGCCGCTTTGCTGCTGCGCGTGGGTAAAGGGGTTTTCCCACTGTTCCGGAAAGCCGCCCTGCGGCGCCGCGGCGGGCGTCACATGGCTCATGCCCCAGCCGGGCTTACCCATGAACAACTGCACCGCGCGAATGAGAAAGCGCTTGCCCGCGCCGGCACAGAACATGCCGTGCAGCCAGGCAAAATCGTGAAAGCAATCGGCCAGGGCCTCGCGCGACACCTCCAGCCCGTACACCTCCAGAATGCACGCGTGCAACAGCTCGCAAACCTCTGCCAGCGCCTTGGGCGAAAGGGCGGGCGCGGCGTGCTCTTTCGGCACGGCGCGGCCAAGGCCGTCCTGCTCGTGCAGCTCGCTGTCCAGCGCCACTTCGCAAAACCCGTGGCCATACGGGCCGCTGAACACGCCGCCGGGCGCGCACAGGGCCTCCACATAGGGGTGCAGGGTGGAATCGGCCGCATAGTGGCTTAAAAACCCCAGCGTATAGCTGCGCTGGGCCTCGCTCCATGCGCGGAACACCATGGCCCGCAGAAAGCGGCCCGTCTGCTCTTCGTGCATGCGCCCGCCCAGCGCGGCCAAATCGTACGGGCGCTTTTTTGCGCTTTGCAGCACATGGTAGGCAAACAGAGGGTCCGGCCCGTTGGCGCCCATTTCATAGGCGGCCGTGTCGGGCGCAGGGGCCCCGCTTTGCGCCAGTGTGCGGCGCGCGGTGCGGATGTGGGTATAGGCCTCCGGCATGGTTCAACCCTTCTTTTTGCGGTATTTCGGCAGCACGAAGAAATACAGCCCGCCGCCGATGAAAAAGATAATCAGCACGCTCAAAATGCCCCAGGGCGCGGCGTCCACGTTCACCTGCGCCAGCAGGGCCTCGCTGGCCGTGGCGCGCGTTTCACCCGCGTTTTTCAGCATTACGTCTGCCGCCAGCGCGCTGGTGAGGCCCACCAGCGCAGGCCCCATGATGGCAGAGAATTTGCCGAAAATATCGTAAAAGCCGAAAAATTCCCCGGTGCGCTTTTTATCCGGAATCATTTTGCCAAACATGCTGCGGCTCAGCGCCTGAATGCCGCCCTGGCTGGTGGCCACCATCACGGCCATCACCCAGAACTGCCACACCTCGCGCAAAAAGAAGCCGAACACCGTGACGCACATGTAAATGCAAATGCCCACGCCCACCATTACGCGCGCGCCAAAGCGCTCGCTTGCCTTGATATACAGCAGGCAGAACGGCAGGCCCAGCACCTGCACCAGCAACAGCGCCAGCAGCATGCTGGTGGAATCCAGCCCCAGGGTGTCGCCATAGCTGGTGGACATGTGGATGATGGTGTTCACGCCGTCGATATAGAAGAAATAGGCAATGAGAAACACAAACATCTCTTTGTTCTTAAAAATCTCTTTTATGGTGGCCCAAAGGCTTTTCAACGCCTGGCGCACGGCGCCCTTTTCGCGCTCGACATAGCTCACCTGCTCTACATTCTTCAACAGCGGGAAGCTGAACACAAACCACCACACCGCCGTGAGGCCGAAGGCGAACGACAGGCAGAACAGCATGGCGCCGCTGCCCAGAATGAGGTTCATGATGAGGAACGCCAGCAGCGGAATGGTGGAGCCGCCAATATACCCCAGGCCATAACCCATGGTGGAGACTTTATCCATGCGCTCTTCGGTGGTGACGTCGTTCAGGAAGCTGTCGTAATACAGGTTTGCGCCCGCAAAACCAATGGTGGAGAGGATATACAGCGCCAGCACCGCCATGCCCACCTTTTCCGCCATGCCGGGGGCCATAAAATCCAGCTGCGGGGTAACGGCAAGGCCCACACAGCTCACCACGCCCACCAGCATAAAAATGGTGAACAGCTTTTTGCGCATGCCCTTGAAATCGCCAAACACGCCCAGCACAGGCGCCAGCAGCGCCACAATGGCCATGGCCGCGCTGGTGGCATAGCCCCACGTTGTCATGCCGGAGGCGGCGTCTGCCATATATTCTGCCACCGTGTTGTAAAAAATGGGCAGGATGGTAACCACAATTACCGAATGAGCGCTGTTGGCCCAGTCGTACATCATCCAGCTCTTTTCTTTTTTGGTAAAGTTTTTCAGCACGCCCTCACACATCCTTTCGGGCGCCCGGCCGCATTCCGGTGCCGCCGCGCCCGTGCATTTCTGTTTTAGTTTACCATGGAACCGGCCAAACCACAAGCGCCGGGCCGTATATTCTGTGCAAAGTGCAGGTAAAGGGCGGCCGCACAAAAAGGGCCGGGCGCCCGCTTCCGGGCGCCCGGCCTTGTGGCGCGCTGCGCAGCGCGCCTTGTGTTTTTTTATTTCTTTGCGGGCGTTTTCTATGCGTTTCAGACGGCCGGCGCAGAGGCCATGGCCAGCTCTTCTTCCCACGCGGCCAGTTCTTCCTGCTGTGTGGCCAGCTCGCTTTCGCGCTGCTCCTGCTCAGCCTGCTGCTGGGCAAGCTGCTCTTCCCAGGCGGCAAGCTCTTCTTCGCGCCGGGTCACTTCTTCCTCTCGGGCCGCGGCATCGTTCTCGGCCGTCCACTGCGCCGCTTCCTGCACATCCATGTAACAGCCGGCGCCTTCCACCCACTGCTGCACCGTCACCTGGCTGGCCAGATCCGTCACGGCGCGCTGGTGGGCAAATGCGCCGCAGATGTCCAGCAGATACTGCGTGCCATTCGGGCCACCGGCCGCCAGATGGATGCTTGGCATGTCCACGCCGCAGCCCTTCACGGCCTGCACCACAGGCTGTGCCGCCGCAAGAAACGCCTGCACGTCCTCATATTCGCCCGCCAGGGTGACGTTTGCGCTGGCGCCGTCGCCCAGTTCGGCCAGGGCCTGGGGCACCAGCGTGCGCTCGGGCCAGCTGAAGTTGTAATTTACATAGGTTTCTGCGTTTGCCACGGCCTCGTTTCCGGCAAGGGCCGTGCCCACGGCGGTGTCCCACTCATCTTCCATTGCCTCCAGGCGCTGCACGGTTTCCGGCGAAGCATATTCCGCCATCCTCATGCCCACCACGCCGGCAAAACCCGCCAGCAACAGGAAAAAGCACATCACGGTAGAGAGAAAATCATATTTCAGCTTCGTGTCGCCCTTGGCGGCCGAGGCCAGCAAAAGCTCGGTGCCCAGCGCCACCAGCACCAGCGGCGTCAGTTTGAACAGGTTCAGCATGTTCCACCCGGGGCGGAACATGCCCACCACCAGCGCCACGCCTGCAATAACCAGGCACAGCCCCATGGTAAACGTGCCCACGCGGCGCACTTTGCGCGGCGCGCCGGCCGGGGCCGGCGGCTGCGGTGCGGCGGGGGGCTGCGGCGCAGCCGCGGCCCGGGGCGCGGGCCCCTGCGCGGGCTCAGAGCGGTGCATTTCGTCACACATGGCTGTCGTCCCCTTCCGTATTCTCTGCGCCTTCCGTGCCCTTAAAGGCCACATAGTCCTCTTCCGGCTGGCGCGGCTTTTGGGCGGCCGGGCCGCGCATCAGGAACACGCCGAAGCCAATCAGCACCACGGCCACAAGGGTGGTGGTGAGGCTGTTCAGCAAAGTGGCCAGCCAGCTCATCTCATATGCATACACAAAGCCCCACAGCACGGGCGCAATAAAATTCGAATACAGCGCATATGCGCCAATGGCAACCAGGGCAATGCCCAGCACGCGGTGGCGCTTTTCCACCAGTGTTTTCCAGTTGCCGCCTGCAAGGCTTGCAGGGTCTACCAGCCAGGCGTCCGGCTCCATCGGCTCGTTGGCAATGATGCGGCTGCGGATGTTGAAGGTATCAAAAAACGAGTACATCCACACTACCAGGGCAAACAGGGCCACGGGCGTCATATTCAAAAGCGTGCCCAGCATGATGATGAGCATGAACAGCACCACAAGCGAAGTGCCGCGCTTCATATAGCCCTGGTACATCTGGCCCGCGCCGGGGCAGAAGGCCAGGCAGAAGGTTAAAAAGCCGCTTTTCCGTTTCATGATAACTCTCTCCTTTTACTGTTGTGCGCCCTTTTGGAAGCGGGCGAAAAAGTCTGTGATGGCCGCATTGATCTGCCGGCCTGTTTCGCTGACGAACTCGTTCATGCGCGAGGTGACGGTGCTGTATGCCTTGGGCTCGGCCGGCGGGGCAGGCTTTACCTCGCGCGGGGTGCCAAGGTTCTGGAACAGGCCTGTGCCCCAGATGATGAGGGCAAATGCCGCTGCCGCTGCCGCCGTGGCATAGCGGCTGGTGACAATGCGCCAGGCGCGGCGGCGGATGCGCTGCCACACGCCCGGGGCCAGCGGCGTTTCAGGGGCCGCAAGCGGGGCCTGTTCCACCAGCGCCGTATAGCGCACCAGGCATTCGTCACAAAAGCTGAGGTGCTCGGCCGCCTCCAGCCGGGCCATCTCGTCCAGCTGGCCGTCCACCAGGGCGTTCAACCCCTCGGGCGTCAAATGGCCGTTTTCATAAAACAGCTCCATCCTGCATTCCCCTTTCCTGTAATTTTTGCTGCAGCATGCGCCGGGCCCGGGCCAGCTGCGTGTGCACGGTTTTCACCGGGCGCCCAAGCTCCTGCGCAATTTGCTCGGGTGGCTTTTGCTCTAAAAAGTAGGCCACGCTCACCAAGTGGTAAGGCTCTTTCAGCGCGCGGATGTCTGCCTCGATGCGCGCCGCGCCGTCTTTTGCCAGGGCCTGCTGCTCGGGGCCCTGCGCTGGGTCTGCCCCTGCCAGAATGGGCAGCTTTTCATCCTCTTCGGCGTGCACGCGCCGGTGGTAGGCGCTTTTCAGGTGGTCTTTGGCCTTGTTGGCCGCAATGCGCGCCAGCCATGGCTTATAGCTGCCCGGCGGGCAGTCGTCCCGGTGCATCCATGCAGAGAGGAAGGTCTCTTGCGCAAGGTCTTCGGCCAGCGCATCGTCGCCCACAAACTGCCGGCATATGGTGTACACCAGCTTTTCATACTGGCTGATCAGCGCTGTGAATTCCTGCTGCGTCATTGTGCCGCGCCGTGCGCCTTCCCCCCTCTCCACACGCGCCCCCGTGCGGGCGGGGGCGTTTGATAGGCGTGCGGGGTGTTGCGCCAAGGCGCTGCCTTGCGGCCGGGCGGCCCGCACTTTTCCGCCCTGCACCTATGTAACGGCACGGGCGGCGCTGTTTCTTCAACATTTTGAAAATATTTTGCATGGGGCCCGGCGGCGGGGCAGGCGGCGAAGGCGGGCGCCTGCCCGGGCCCCCGCTTCTTCTTTTCATAGTAAAGGGGCGCAGGACATTTGGCAAGCGCAGAAAGCCGCATTTGCAAAAATATGAGGCCCGGCACAAAAAGCGCGGGCGCGCAGCAGAAAATATGGTATAATGAAAAACAGGCATCCGGCCGGGTGCCGATTTATCATTGCCAGGAGGAGCCGATATGTTCAAACGCCTGTGTTGCGCGTTGGCCGCTGTGCTGGCGCTGGCCGTGTGTGCCGTGCCCGTGTTTGGGGCGCAGGAGGCAGAGGCCGCCGGTTATTCCATCACCAGCTTTGAGGGCAGCGCCGTGCTGCACGAAAACGCCGTGATGGATGTGACAGAGACCATTGTGGTGGACTTTTCCACCCCCAGTCACGGCATTTACCGCGCTTTGCAAACTTCGCTTATGCAGGAAAAGACCACCGGCGGGCAGACGGTGCGCATGCCCTATCGGGCCCGTGTGACGGATGTGCAGGTGGACGGCGTACCCTTTGAAACGTTCAGCGAGGACGGCGTGTTTTTCATCCGCGTGGGGTCGGAAGACGAAACCGTCACCGGCACACAGGTATACACGCTGCATTACTCGTACGATTTTGGGGCCGACCGCGTGCCTGAATATGATGAATTTATCTATTCCCCGCTTGGGGCAAACTGGGAAGTGCCCATTCAGAAAGCAAGCTGGCGTGTGCAGTTTGAAAAGCCCCTGCCGGAAAGCGCCGTGCAGGCCTTCACCGCACAGGCACAGCAGGCCCTCTCTGTGACGGTAAGCCAGGACGCCGCCAGCTTTGTGTGCGGCCAGCCCATCGAGCCCGGGCAGGATATTGTGCTGCGCACCACGCTGCCCGAGGGCTATTTTTCGGGCGCCCGCCAGGCGCCGTGGGCCGCGGCCGCCGTTCTGCTTGGCCTTGCCGCGGCCGCGGCGCTGGTTGTTCTGGTGCGTGCGCTGGCCGCACAGCGCACAAGCGTTGCGCCGCAGCTGTGCGCGGCGCCGCCCCACGGCGTAAGCGCCGCCGAAGTGGGCTATATTGTAGACAGCTGCGCCGACGACCGCGACCTGTTTGCCCTGGTGTATGAATTTGCACAGCAGGGGCTGCTTACCATTGAGGCAAAGGGCAGCGAAGACAGGCCGGAGGTTGTGCTGCATAAAAAGGCAGATATTCCTCAAACCGCGCCTGCTTACCAGCGCACATTCTTCCAGGCTTTGTTTGGCAAAAAGCAGGAATTTTCGTTTGCCCATGCGGACGAGCGCTTTGCCCAGAAGCTTGCCGAAGCCAAAACGCAGCTTGCCCAGCACTTTGACGGGGAAAACAAGCTGTACCAGCCCGGCACTGCGGCGGCCTCGCTTGTGCTGCCGCTGCTGGCCGCCGGCCTGTTTTTGGCCGGTATGGTGCTGGCGGGCGGGCTTTTGGTGGCCGGCGGCACGGCGCTGGGCGCCGTGAGCGGGGCCTGTGCGCTGGGCGCCGTGCTGGTGGCGCATTTTGGCGTATACCGCTGGCGGTTTGCTGCCCGCGGCACGCGCCTTGCCTTTTCCATTGGGGCCGGCCTTTTGCTGCTGTGCGCCGCGGCGTGCGCATTTTTTGCCTCGCTGACGGCCCTGCTGCCCATGTGGGCCGTGCTGGGGGCGGCCGCGCTGGTTTTTGCCGCAGCCGTGCTGGCGCCGCGCATTGTGAAGCCCACGGCCTATAACAACGAGATCAGCGCGCAGCTGCTGGGCCTGCGCGAGTATATTGAACAGAACGCCGCAGCGGGCGGCAAGCTGACGCCGGAACAGGGCTGGGCGCTGCTGCCCTACGCCTATGTGTTCGGCATGACGGAAGAATTCTGCGCCCGCTTTGAGGCGGACACAGCCCCCGTGTGGTACCTGTGCGCCTGGGGCTGGGGCCTGCATGGCCCGGCCTATATGGGCCACGCCATGCACGAAAACTTCAACGCCGCCATCCGCGAGGCATATGCCGCGCAGGCCCAAACTTCAGGCGGCGGCAGCAGCGGCTTTTCGGGCGGCGGGGTTTCCTCCGGCGGCTTTGGCGGCGGGGGCGGCGGCGCGTGGTAACGCGCCGCATGCGGTGATGCAGAAACAAAGAAAGGGGCAGGGCGCGTGCTGCTGTATCTGAAAAAAACGCTTTGGGTGTTCTTTGCCTGCCTGATGGCCGGGTTTCTGGCCTTTTCGGCGTTTGCCATGCAGGATTTTCTGTTGGTGCTGGCCCTGGCCGCCGTGCTGGCCGCCGCGTTTTTCTTGGCGGCCCGGCGCCTTGCGGCCTGTTCGCGCCCGCAGGCGCTGAAATGGCCCTTGCGCGCGGGCTATGCGCTGTTTTTTGTTGCGTTGTGCGTGTTTGGGCTGCTGGCTTTGCCCAGCCCCCATTCAGACCTTGCCGCCGTTTACGGCGCCATTCCCGATGTGCTGGACAACTTCACGCTGGACGGCGCATACGCCGACTATTTCGTTTACTATTACAACAACATTGCCCTGCTGCTGTTATTCAGCGGGCTGTATACGCTTGCAGGGGTGTTTGGCTTTGAATTTGCGGGCAATGCCTCTATGGGGCTTGCCGTGGTGTTTTCGGCCGCTGTGCTGGCCTGCACGGTGGTGCTGCTGTGCAAGCTGGTGGCACAGGCGGCCGGGCGCGGCGGCCGGCCGCTGGAGGCGCTTGCGCTTTTGCTGTGCGCGCTGTGCCTGCCGTTTTACTTTTACACCCCGGTGTTTTACACAGACGCGTTCGCCATGTTTTTTCTGGTGGCCGAGGCCTGGCTGCTTTTTCGCTTTTCGCGCAGCGGGCGGCTGGCCGCTGCCGCCGCCTGCGGGGCCGTGGCCGGGCTGGGCGTGCTGATGAAGGGCACGCTGGCCGTGCCCGTGGTGGCGCTGGCCATCTCCATTTGCTTTATGGGCAGCCTGGCCGTGAAAAAGCGTCTGGCGGGGCTGGCCGCCCTTGCGGGTGCGTTTGCGCTTGCCGTGGCCGTACCTGCCTGGCTGGTGCTGCACAGCGGCCTTGCCGATTTTTCGCGCTATGATGCGCTGGGCCTGCCGGTGCAGACATGGATGTGCATGTCGGTGCACGGCGGCGGCGCCTACTGCCAGGACTGTGTAGATTATGCCCGCAGTTTTCCCACCATGGCCGCGCGCACCCAGGCCATGCAGGCGCGCCTTGCCGGGTTTTACCAAAGTTATTCCCTGCCGGAATACCTGCGCTTTTCTGCCCGGAAAACGGCCACCGTGTGGTGTGACGGCAGCTATGAGGCGCTGCTGTATTTGAAATGGCCGCAGCAGGCCAACGCCTTCAATGCGCTGTTCACCGGCTCGTGCCGCGGGTTTTGGGTGTGGTGCAACGCCTACCTTGTGATGCTGTATGGGCTGAACCTTGCCGGCGTGCTGGCCTCGTTCCGCCAAAAGGAGTGGGACATCCGCTTTTTTCTGCGTCTTTCCGTGTTCGGCCTGTTTTTGTACTTCTTTTTGATGGAGGCAGCCGCGCGCCGCGCGCTGATGGTGCTGCCCGCGCTTTTGCTGGGGGCGGCAAGCGCCCTGTGGCACCTGGCCAGCAAAGATAAAACCCGCACCGGGCAGCCCGGCAGGGCCGCTTGACCCGTTGTGCCTTTGCGGAAAACACAGGGCAGCCTTGGCGGCGGGCATGCCGCCGCGTGTTTTGCCGCCCCAAAATGCCCCGCGCGCTGCACAGCGCCTTGCCCACGGCATGCGCGGGCAAAGACGTTTAAAGAAAAAACCGCCCATGGTTTCAACGCCGGGTGGCACAAAAAGGCGCCCCGAAGGGCGCCTTTTCTGTTACTGTTTTCCCATTTCTTTTGTGCGGGCAAACGCCGCGGCCACGGCGTCCATAGCCGCGGCGCGCAGGCCCGCGCGCTCCAGCGCGTGCACGCCCGCAATGGTGCTGCCCGCGGGGCTGCACACCTCGTCTTTCAGCTGGCCGGGGTGCCGCCCGCTTTCCAGCGCCAGCGCCGCCGCGCCCAGCACGGCGCCCGCCGCATACTTCTGCGCCTTGGCGCGGGGCACGCCCGCCTCCACCGCGCCGTCTGCCAGCGCCTCTATAAACATCTGCGCCCAGGCGCCCACACAGCCGGAAATTACGCTGCCCGCGTCCATCAGGCCCTCGTCTATCACATCAAACTCGCCCGCCGCCGCAAGCAGGGCGCACAGCTCGGCCGCCTGGGCATCGCTTGCCTGTTCGTTTTTTACCACCAGCGTCATGCCCTTGCCAATGGCGCAGGGCGTGTTGGGCATAATGCGCACAATGGGGCATGCAAGGCCGGCCATTTCGGCAAGGCGCGCCAGCGAAAGCCCCGCCGCCATGCTAACCAGGCAGAACGTCTCGCCCTTTTGCTGGCGCTGGCGCAGCACCGGGGCAATTTCGGCCAAAAGGCCCGCCATCATCTGCGGCTTCACCCCCAGCAAAATATACTGTGCCTGTGCGGCGGCCTCGCCGTTTGACGCCGCCACCGCGCAGCCATACTGCTGTGCCAGCGCCAGCGCCTTCTGCGGCGTGCGGTTGGAAAGGATGCACGCAGCCCCATGGCCGCCGTTTGCCGCGGCCGCCACCAGCGCGCCGCCCATGTTCCCCGTGCCGAGGAACGCCAGTTTATATTGTGCCATACAATAGCCCCCTGTTTTCTGCCGGCGCGGCGTTGCGCCGTGCGCCGCCTTTCGTGCTGCGGCACAGGCATTGCGCCGCGCCCTTTTGCCCTTTATCATACCACATCTGCCACCAGCGCGCCAGAGGCCTGCCCAGCGCACCGGGGCCGGGCAGTGTAGGACTACAATAGATCTTGGACAGAGGAAGAAAAAGGATGAAGGATAAGGCCTCATCGGTTATAGTTGAGTTACCACACACCAACTGCACGAG
>UREN01000017.1 GCA_900546885.1 uncultured Oscillospiraceae bacterium | reverse complement strand
GAGAGGGCAAGCAGATTGTTCCACTGGGTATCGGTGTCGTACTTCCACTGGATATAGCCGTTTGCCACCTGAAGCTGAATTTCCCGGCCGTCCCCGCCGGTGATGGCAGAAAGGGCCACCAGGTCGCGCCATTCGGTATCGGCCTCGCCCGCATAGCGCCACTGGACATAGGTGCCGTTGGAGCGAAGCTCCACCTCCCGGCCATCGGTGCCGCCGCTGGGTATCACCGTCAACTCTGCCGGGTTGCTGTAAACAGTGTTGCCATCACTATCTTCTGCTACACAACGGTACCGGACATCAGCCGGAGCGTAGTAGGAAGCCAAAGCACTGACGACATAATAAGAATTGTCACTCCATGTGCCTGACGGATTCGTAAATTCGAGCGTCTTACTGTTGTATGGTACAGAGAGTATTCCAGAAAGTTGCTCGATTTCATACCATATACCGGTTTCCGGGTCGCTGCTTTTTGGCTGAGCCTGCCAGGTGTATTCTATGTTTATTCCTTCTATTCCTTCTGCCTCAGCACTAAAGGTGGCGGTGCTTCCTGTGTAAACGATTTGATTTTGCGGATGCTGGGTAAAAGCCAGATCCTTTTCATATGTTTGACCGTTATATTCGGTGATCGTTCCTATGGTGCCACCTATTTCTACCTTCATGGTCGGGGACAGTTCACTGATCTGGTTGGTTTCTGTGTCGTGCAGAAAGATCGAAAGGGTATAGGTTCCTGCTGTTACCTCTCCCATACTTATGCTAAAGTCGCTTTTTTCAGGTAGTTTTCCAGAACAATCCCTGAACTTGCCATAATATTTCACATTTCCGTTTTCATCAGTTAGCACAGCGGCTACCACTCTATTTGGGCCGGTGGTAGTAGTATCACCAAAAATGCGAAAATCAAGGGCACCTTCACGCTTATTTATTTGGGATGCTTCCATGCGCACATCCAGCTTCAGGCTTTCGTCAATGACAAGCGGGGTGTCCGTGCCCGTGCTTTGCTCAAAATTAACGCCCATTTGCGCGTTTCGGATCGCATTCGCACCCACCACCAAATCGGCCTCAATCTCAATCGCCTCCTGTTTCACATACAGGGCGGGGCGGATGGCGAAAATATTATTGTCGTGCTGGCTAGGGTCAGACCATCCCGGAGCTCCGGTGACATAGGATACATAGCGGGCACTGTACCCGTTCCCTCTCTGCTGGGAGTCGCGGAGCCAATAGTTGACATTCTCAAATGCCAACTTATTTTCAAAAACGGCTTGATTCTTCAAAGAATTAAATTCTTCTTCACTGAGCGGCCACAGGGCTTTTGCCACCTCGTCGCCCATTATACCGTCGCTGGCAGTCAAGGTACGCATCTCAATATCGCTCGTGTTGCTTGAAAACTCTCCGTAGATTTCGCCGAGCTTTTGGTTAAGCTCACTATCTCTAAAGCTTTCCCGTGGTCCTTTCGATGTGCCAAAGTCATTGTTTTTCGCAAACAGGGTGTAGCAGCCCGCCGGGGCGGTGACGCCCTCGGTGGGGGTGCCGATGATGTACCACTCATGCCCGGCAAACTCCACCGTTTCACCGATGGCGGTCCCCGCCGCATATGCTGTCGTACCTATATTTGGCGCCAGCCCCGCCAGCAGGCACAGGCACAGCAGGGCGGAAAAAAATCGTTTTTTCATGTTGGTTCCTCCTCGTGTGCGCCGAAGCGCATTTTCTCGTTGTGGCACACGCCCAGCAGGGTGCCGGGGGACTGCCGGAAATAGCGGCAAGTGCTGCATTCCACGCTCGTCTCTTCGCCGCCCACCATATCGGCATAGGCACAGGCGTCATCGAAGGTGAAAAGGATGGGCCGCCCCTCCGGCGTGCGGGCAGGGGTGTCGATCACCTTTCCGTAATCCTCCAGATATTTTCCAGAGCGTTCATCATATTTTAAGGGGAGTTCCATTACCGTCCCCTCAATTTCAAAGCGTACCGTTTTATCCATTCCTCAACCTCCCCAGCGGCGGAGCGCCGCCGCGCCCAGTGCGATACCGGCAAGAAAGGCGGCGGCAATCAGCACACCGGCAGCCAGCCGCAGGCGTTTTTGTTGCTGCCTTGCCCGGGCGCGCTCTTTCACCGCCGCAACGCGGGCCTCATGTGTCACCATCGTCGGTTCCTCCTGCTTTTTCGTTGGGGGTTTTTATAGGTTCCCGCTGCTGTGCGCCCATAAACGCCCGCAGCGAAGTGCGGATGGCGCCAAGCTGTAATTTTAGATATTCCTCGTCCTCAAACAGCGCATAGTGGACGCAGGCCCGGACAAAGACATAGATCATGCCCTGAATGTAATCCACCGGCATACCCAGCTTGCCGGAAAGCAGCACGGCGTACTGGTGATAGCGGACATTCACGCCCCGGAAAAATTCAACCCCGTGTTCCCGGTAGCGGGGGCTGGCGTACACCTGATACATGAAGCGGTATTTTTCACCGTGGAGCTGCGCCGTAATGTAGGGCATTTCCCGTAAAAACCGCTCGATGTCCTCAAAGCTGCGCGGCGCCCGCGCCATAAAGTCGTCCTCCACCTTGGCCATGCAGTGGGCGGTCGATTCGATCACGATGTTGTCCTTGCTGCCGAAGTAATAGAGCAGCGCCCCGTTTGTAACCCCGCACGCCTCCGCCAGCATTTTCAGGCCGGTGTTTTCCAGCCCGTTTTTGCAGAACACCTCAAAGCAGGTTTCCAAAAAAGCGGTGCGCCGCCCCGGGCTGCCTTTCCCTTCCGCCATTTGCTTGCCCCCCCTTTGCCGCTTTCATTGACCGGACAGTGAATGCACGGCAAAAAAATTGCGCCGCCCGCAGGGCAACGCAAAAAAGGCGCACCCCGCCCGTACAAAAACGGGCAGAATACGCCTTAAAAAATGTGCGGTTTTGCCATTGACAGAGAAAAGGGGCAGGGTTACACTGCGCTTGCTTGCTTGCTTGCTTGCTTGCTTGCTTGCTGCCAGCAGTGCGCTTGCTTTCGCCGTCATGGGCAACCCCCTCTTTTTCTGTGTCATCACACACCTATACCATGCCACAAAACCGGCGGTTTTTCAAGTGGTTTTTGCATATTTCCGCCGAAAACCGCCTGACGGGCGCGCCAAACGCGCGCCGGCGCGAAAAGGCGCTGCGGCTGAACGGAAATTCAGCCCCTGGGCGCCGCCGCGCCGCTGCCATTTTTTGCATTTGCACGGTGCGCGCTTTGTGTATCGCCCGATACAGACGCCGCGGTGCGGGGCGTGGTAAAACAAAAAAGGGGGCCTTATTCCGCAAGCGGCTGCAGCGTTTCCAGCGAGCAATGGCGCGCCAGGGCCTTTGCGTCCAGCACCTCAATGCAGCGGCGGTGCGTGCAAATAAGCCCCTCTGCGCGCAGCGCGGCCAGGTTGCGCGCCAGGTTTACGCGGCTGACGCCCAAAATGTCGGCAAGGTCTTCCTGCGTTACGTCCAGCATTTCACTGCCCGCGGCCCGGTTTACAAACAACAGATACAGCAGGTTGCACAGCTTTACGCACGAATCGTTGTATTCCTGATGGGCCGTTTCGTACAAAAGCAGGTTGGTGTACATGGAAAACCACTCCACCACACATGCGCTGAGGGCGGCGTTCTCTTCAAACATGTGGCGGAACTGCGCTTTGGTAAATTCCAGCACTTCCATGCTGCAGATGGCTTTGGTGACAATGGAGCGCTCTATTTTATAATCGTGCTGGTGATACCCGGGGAAAACGGTGCCGCTTCCGTGAAATGATATGATTTTCCGGTGGCCGTTTTCGTGCTCGACATAGTTTTCGGCCGCGCCGGAAAGGATGTAGTGCAGCGTTTGAAAGGGCTGGCCCGGCCGCCACAAACAGGCGCCGCGGGCAAAGGTGCGGCGCACGTGCGGCCGCGAAAGAAAATAGCCCTGAAACTGTGCAAAATCGCCTGCGAAAAAATAGCGCGGGGTAAGCATGGGGCGCGCCCTCCTTTGTGGTGGCATTTGGCTTTATTGTAGCATGTTTTGCACGCCCGGCAAAGGGCGTGCGGGAAAAACAGCAAGGGGGAAACACATATGGAACACAAATGCAAAATTACGGTGCTGCGCAAGGAATGTTATGCAGACCTGCAGCGGCAATACCTGGCCAACCCGGCCAGCGGCCCCTGCCCGGTGTTTGAGGTGGGCAGGAATTTATTTTAGAGCGCAACAGCCGGCGGGACGACTTTATGCATATGCTGGACGGCAAATTTTGCGCCGAGGCGTGGGACGCCATCAGCCGCTATGTGTATGCGGCGCTGCAGGGCGGCGCCATTATGCGCGGCTGGACGAACGACGAAAAGGTGATGATTGCCTGCTGCAACGACGGCACGCGCCCTGTTATTTTCAAAATAGAGCGCGTGGATGAACCCGGGGAGGCGAAAAAGGCGGCGCAGTAAACCGCCCCCGCATTTGACAAGCGCCCTTGCAGGGGCGTATGATAAAACACAAGGGGCGCGGGCAAACTGCGCCCCTTTGTGCATGCGGCAGGGCGCCGCCCGCGCCGCATGCCCTTACACAGGGAGGCGAACGCAATGCAACCAAAAACCCTTTTGCAATATTTTGAATGGTACCTGCCCGCAGACGCGGGCCATTGGAAGCGCGCCGCTGCCCACGCGGCGCACCTGCGCCAGGCGGGCTTTACGGGCGTGTGGCTGCCGCCGGCCTACAAGGGCGCGGCGGGGCGCAATGACGTGGGCTATGGCGTATACGACCTGTACGACCTGGGGGAATTTGACCAGAAGGGCAGCGTGCCCACCAAGTATGGCACAAAAGAGGAATACCTTGCCGCCGTGCGCGCCCTGCAGGGCCAGGGCCTTGCCGTGCTGGCGGACGTGGTGCTGAACCACCGCATGGGTGCGGACGCCTGCGAACAGGTGGACGCCGAAGCGTGCGACCCCGGCGACAGGCGCAGGGAAACGGGCCCCGAGGCGCCCATTTCCGCCTGGACGAAATTCACCTTCCCCGGCCGCGGGGGCAAGTATTCGGCCTTTCAGTGGAACCACACGCACTTCGACGGGGTGGATTGGGACGACCGCGCCCGAAAAAAGGGCGTGTTTCAGTTTGAAGGCAAAAGCTGGGACGGCGAGGTGGACGGCGAAAACGGCAACTACGATTACCTGATGGGGGCAGACCTGGACATGGGCAACCCCGAAGTGGTGGCCGAGCTGGACCGCTGGGGCGAATGGTATTGGAACGAGACCGGGGTGGACGGCTTCCGGCTGGATGCTGTGAAGCACATCCGCTTTACGTTTTTTACGCACTGGCTGGAGGCGCTGCGCGAAAAAACGGGCAAAGAACTTTGGGCCGTGGGCGAATACTGGAGCCCGGAGCTGCCCGCCCTGACGCATTACCTGGACAGCTGCGGAAAAACCATGTGCCTGTTTGACGTGCCGCTGCATTTCAACCTGATGCGCGCTTCGTGCAGCGGCGGCAATTTTGACATGCGCCGCATTTTTGACGGCACGCTGGTGGGCGCAAGGCCCGAGCGGGCCGTCACCTTTGTGGATAACCACGACACCCAGCCCGGGCAGGCGCTGCAAAGCTGGGTGCAGGGGTGGTTTAAGCCGCTGGCCTATGCGCTGATTCTGCTTCGGCAGGGCGGCACGCCGTGCGTGTTCTACGGCGATTATTACGGCATCCCGCACGACCATATCGATGCCGTGGGCCCGCAGCTGCAGGCGCTTTTGCGCCTGCGGCGGGATGTGGCGCTGGGCGAGCAGACCGATTACCTGGACGATTTCAACCTCATTGGCTGGACGCGCGCCGGCGACGGGGCGCGCCCCGGCTCGGGCTGCGCGGTGCTTCTTTCCGACGGGCCGGGCGGCAGCAAACCCATGTGCGTGGGCGCGCAGTTTGCGGGCCGCACTTTCGTAGACCTGCTGGGCAACTGCCCGGGCGAAGTGGTGCTGGACGAAAGCGGCAGCGCGGCGTTTTTTGTGAATGGCGGCTCGGTTTCTGTATGGGGGCCAAAGCCGGAATAAAGCGCGGGGTGGCAGGCGCGGCGGCACGGTGCGCGCGCCAAGGCGCGCTACACGGCGCTGGAAAGAGAGGTGCCGGGGTAATACCAGGCCAAAATTTCCCGGTAGGTTTTGCCCGTCAGCGCCATGGCGTGCGCGCCATACTGGCTCATGCCCACGCCATGGCCGTAGCCCTTGGTGGTGAAGGTGAAGGTGTCGGTTGCCGCGTCATAGCTGACGGTGAAATCTGTGCTGCGCAGGCCCAGCGCCGTGCGCACGTCTGCGGCGTTGCAGCTGGCCTGCCCAAAGTGCACCTTTGTCACATAGCCCTGCGGGGTGCGGTCCATCTGTGCAAACCAGCCCGACGGGTCGCCGGAGAAATCCAGCCCCATGATGGTTTGGCTTAAAAGCTGCGATACCTCCAGCGAGGAAAGGCTGAGGCTTTGCTCGTATTCGGGGCTGGAGAGGTCGAACAGCGATTCCACGCTTACCAGATACGGCAGCGCCGTGCCCCACACCGCCTCGCTGGCCTGCGTGGCGCCGTTGCTGATGGCATGGTAACAGGCCAGCGCAGGCTGCCCGTCATAGGTAAGCACCTCGCTCAGCACGGGCTGCACAAGGCCCACAAGGCGCGCGCGGTTTTCGACATAGGCGTCGCCCCACATCTGTTTCATCACGTCGTCCGTCACATAGCCAAGGCGGCTGGACGGGTTGGCGCTGAAATAGGCGCCCATGGGCGCAGAGGTTTGGGTTTGCCGGGCAAGGGCTTTGCGCGCCAGCGCATAGCTGTGTGCGGCCACGGCCTGCGCCTTCAGGGCCTCGTCGGAATAACTCATGGGCATTTCTGCCGCCACGGCGCCCACCACATAGTCGAAGATGGAGACAGTGTCCACCTCGCCCGTGGCCTCGTTATAAATCAAAAGCGGCTCTTCCCCGGTGTTGTTCTGCGGCAGCAGGCCCTCGAACAGGCCCAGGGCGCCGCTGTCGGGCTGTGCGGTGGCCTGCGGCGCGGGCGAGGCCGGCGTGCCGCTTTGGGCGCTGCCCGGCGCAAAGGCGTCCCCCAGCAGAAAACCTGCCAGCGGCACAAGCCAAATCAGGGCGGCAAACAGCAAAAGGGGCAGGACAATGCGTTTCATATACATTCCTCCATTTTCAGCTCTTTCGCGGCGGCAATGGTTGTTTCCGCGCGGCATATCCTGTATAATATCGTAAACAGGCCCTATGGGGCGGCCCGTTAGAGGGGGGCCGCAGGGCCGGGGGATCACACAATGGGAAAGGGGAATTTGCAATGGCTGTAAACCGTACGGAACAGACAAGCTCTATCGCATATCTATGTGAAGAGTACCTGAAAAATAACTTCATCGATCCCGAGGAATGTGAACGCCTGGGCGTGAAGCGCGGCCTTCGCAACCCGGACGGCACCGGCGTGCTGGCCGGGCTGACGAACGTGTGCGACGTGGTGGGCTATGAGATGGTGAACGGGGTGCGCACCCCGTCGGACGGCAAGCTGATTTACCGCGGCATTGATGTAGAGCGCATTGTGCAGGCCGCCTATGAAGAGGACCGCTTCATGTTTGAAGAGGTCATCTGGCTGCTTTTGTTTGGCTCGCTGCCCACAAAAAGCCAGCTTGTGCGCTTTGGCCACACGCTGGAACAGTTCCGCGAATTGCCGGAAAACTTTGTGGAAGACATGATTATGAAAGCGCCCAGCCCCAATATCATGAACAAGATGGCGCGCAGCGTGCTGGCGCTGTATTCGTACGACGACAACCCCGACGAGCTGACGCTGCCCAACATCATGCGTCAAAGCATCGCGCTGATTGCCTCCATGCCCAGCGTGGTGGTGAACGCATATCAGGTGAAAAAGCGCGTGTACGACAAGCAAAGCATGTACCTGCACCTGCCGGTGCCCGGCCAAAGCACGGCCGAGCATATTCTTTCCACTTACCGGGCAGACCAGCACTTCACCCGTGAAGAGGCCAAATTGCTGGACCTCTGCCTTGTTTTGCACGCAGACCACGGCGGCGGCAACAACTCTACGTTTGCCTGCCGTGTGCTGTCCAGCACGGGCACAGACACCTATTCGGCCGTGGCGGCCGCCATTGGCAGCCTGAAAGGCCCCCGGCACGGCGGTGCCAACCACAAGGTGATGCAGCAGCTGGACGTGCTGAAGGCCATGGTGGCCGATGTGCACGACGATGACGCCGTGCTGGCGGCGCTGGAAAAGGTGCTGAACCGCCAGGCGGGCGACGGCACGGGCCTTATTTACGGCCTGGGCCATGCCGTGTACACGAAAAGCGACCCGCGCGCCGTCATTCTGCGCAAGCGCGCCAAACACCTGGCGATGGAAAAGGGCCTGCAGCAGGAATACGACCTTTTGTGCGCGGTAGAGCGGCTTGGCCCCGTGGCCATGGCGCGCGTGAAAAAGGCCAAGGGCGTGTGCGCCAATGTAGATTTGTACTCTGGCTTTATCTACCGCATGCTGGGCATCAGTGAAGATCTTTTCACCCCGCTGTTTGCCATCAGCCGTGTGCCGGGCTGGTGCGCGCACCGCGTGGAGGAAGTGATGTTTGCCAACCGCATCATGCGCCCCGCCTATAAATACCTTGGCCACGGGCAGGAATACCTGCCGCTGGAACAGCGCGCATGAGCCGCGCAGCAAAAGGGGCGCTTGCCCTTGGCGCCGCTGTGGCACTGTGGCGCACGGCAGACCTGTTTTTGTTTACCGATGTGCCCACCGGCTTTGGCGCGGGCGGCGCCGCATGGCGCTATGCGGCCATGGGGCTGTGCGCGCTGGCGGCGCTGGCCCTGCCGCTGGCTGTGCCAAAGCAGAAAATGGCACAGCCCGATGTGCCGGGCGCGCAGGCGCCGCTTTGCGCGGCGTTTGGCGCCGTGTGCGCGGCCTTTGGGCTGTGGGCGCCGCTGAGCCTTGCCCTGTATGGCACGCAGCTTTCCGGCCACCATGTGACGCCCCGGCGCGAAATGCTGGCGGCGCTGGGCCTTGTTTCGCGCGGGGTTTGGTTTCTGGCGCTGGGGGCCGTGTGCCTGCTGGCGGCCTGGCGCGCTTACACAAAACAGAAAAAACGCGCCCTGGCGCTGGGGCCGGGCGCGGCGGCCAGCGGGGCGCTGTATTTGCATGCGGTGCTGCGCTTCATTGACGCCCCGGCCAGCCTGCACCATGTGCAGCCCACGCTGGAGGTGTTGGGCGCCGTGTGCGCGGTGCTGTTTTTTGCCGCGCTGCTGCGCGCCCTTTCGCCCGAGGGGGCCCGGGCGCGCTGGGTGTGCCGCACAGGGATGGCGGCGTTTTATTTCTGCACTTGCTGGGGCCTGCCGCAGCTGGTGTGGCAGCTTTGCACCGGGGCCGACGGCGGCACGCCCACCCTGGCGGCCATTGCGCTGGCGCTGCTGGGCCTTTGGGGTGCGGCGGCCGCCTGCCGGGCGCTGGGCGAAAAAGCCGCCGCGGGGCCTGCGCTTGAGTGAGGGGCAGCCAACGTTTGTGCAGGAAATATTTGTGGGAAAAGCGCTTGCTTTTCCGCATAAGATAAGGTAGTATATAAATTAAAATAGATGCCGCTTTTCAAGTGGTTCGGCGAAAGGGGGCCCCCTTTCGATTTCTCCGGCATGCCGGAGAAATCTTTCTGTGCAGCAAAGGCCGCCTTTTGCCGCAAGGCAGGAGGCAACAAAATGAACTGGATGAAAAAAGCAGTGGCTTCGGCGCTGGCCGCCGGGATGTTGGCAGGCTTTCTGCCTGCGGTTTCCTTTGCGGAAACGACGCACAATATCGAACAGGAAGGCGTCAGCCTGGACGCGGGCGACTGCACCGGCGGCTGCCAGGGGCATGTTGTTACGGGCACCTGCGATGCCACAATGGCGTGGAACCGGCATAAAATCGATATTGATGGAGGCACGCATACCATCATTCTGCGGGGCTGTTCCATTATGACGCCCGGCGCAGGAGGCGCGGTGCACACGGCCAGCTCGGCGCTGGATGTGCACAACGGGGCAACCGTCACCCTGGTTTTAGAGGACGAAAACGAGCTGCACGGCGACACCAACCACCCGGCCATTTGGGTAGAGCCCGGCTCTACCCTCACCATTGAGGGCACAGGCGCGCTGAACGCCTATGCGGGCGGCGGCACCCTCAGCACGGGTTCTGCGGCCATTGGCAGCTCGTATGGTGCAAACACCAATTTTGGTGACATCGTCATCCACAGCGGCACCGTATACGCGGAAGGCAGCGGCGGCGGCGCAGGCATTGGCGGCGGTTATCAGCTGGGCACAGGCAGCACAAGCGGCAATATCACCATCACCGGCGGCTGGGTAAGGGCCTTTGGCGGCAAAGCGGGTGCCAGCAGCGGCGCGGGCATTGGCAGCGGTGAAAACGCCGATTATACGGGCACAGTTACCATCAGCGGCGGCGTGGTGTATGCCGTGGGCGGTGATGACGATTCCCTCAGCATTGGCGCGGGCGGCCGCGGTGTAGGCAGCAGCGGCAGCGGCACCTTCACCACCGGAACGGGCGGCAACGCCGTAATTGTGGCGCCGCAGGGCATTGGCCATGTGGCGGGCTATGCAGATTGGGACGGTATTTTCGTCAGCTATAACGGCCAGCAGGGCACTGCCACCGTGGGCGCGGACGGCGTGGTGCATTTGAACGACAGCACGGCCAATATTCAGGTGTGGGGCCAGCCGGTGCTGAACTATGACCTGGCGGTGGGCGCAGGCACCACGCTGCGCGTGATAAAGAACGACCGCAACAGCGCCCCCGCCACCCTGACGGTTTCGGCCGGGCACACGCTGGAAAACCACGGCGAGGTGCATGTGGATGAGGGCAGCAAAGTGGTGCTGGAAGAGGGCGCCGGCGCGCTGAACAACACGGGCACATTGTGGCTGGACAGCGGCGTAATAGAACTTTGGGGCGGCCCCGCGCAGGCACAGGGCCAGGGCGACGTGCTTGGCACCGGGCAGGTGCGCATTCCTTTGACAGCCGGTATGGTGCAGGATATTCCAAACCAGACCTACACCGGCAGTGAAATAAGGCCGGATGTGGCTGTGGCGCCCCAGACCATGTGGAATTATACGGCCAACTATGCAAACCCGGCCGATTACACCGTCACCGGGTACGAAAACAACATCAATGTGGGCACGGCCGCTGTGGGCCTGGCGCCCGCCGCGGGCGGCAAGCTGCTGAACAAGGGCGAAGTGAAAAAGGCCTTTGAAATTGTGCCCGCCGGCTATACCATGGCGGTGACAGACACCCTGACGGTGCGCGAAGGGGAAAGCGGCCTGCTGGCAAAGCTGAACGCCCTTGCCTCTACCGAGCCGGAAGGGGTGTTGGGCCAGGGCACACTCAGCTGGACGTATAACGGCCAGCCTGTGCAGGCAGATACACTTGCCGGGGAACCGGCGGGCGGGCCCTATACGGTGAATTGGGCGTTTCAGCTGAATACCGGCAACTATGCGCCGCAAACCATGCAGGGCACGGTAGAGGTTTTCATTGTGGCAAAAGAAGTGCCCACCATTCAAATTGGCACCCGCAATGTAACCAAAACCTATGGCGCAGACCCGGTGGACATTGCAGAGTTTGGCATTGCCATCGTGGACGGCGCGGGCCGGCCCATTGCGGCCCCGGGGGCAATTTCGCTTAGCGTGCGCGATAACACGGTGGCAGAGATAACCGCCGGTGGAAAAATTAAAATCAACAACGCAGGCACCGCCATCATCACGGTGACGGTGGCAGAAACCGACACCTATGCCCAGCAGACGGCCACGGTATATTTGACGGTGCAGAAAAAGCAGCTTAACATAGACAACGTTGCCGCGGTGGACAGGCGTTATGCGGGCAGCAGCGCCCTTTCTGTGCAGCTGCAATGCCTAGACCACGGCATTCTGGGCGAAACGCATGTGCTTCGGGCCGAGCATGGCGCCGTATACGGCGATGAACTGTACCTGAAAGCCGAAGGCACCATGGCAAACGCCGCGGCGGGACAGGGAAAAGCCGTGGCCATCACAACCTGGCAGCTTACGGGCGATAAGGCAGGCAACTATATCCTGCCCGCGGCGCCTGCGGGCCTGACGGTAAACATTGCCAAGTTGGATGCCTTGGCGCAAAACGGCGAGCTGCCGGTGGCGAACGAGCTGCCCAAAACCTATACGTTCAATTTGACACAACTGCATCAGGCACTGCCTGCAGACTATTACCTGGGCGCGGCGGCATACACGGCCCAGCTGGAAGATAAAAACGGCTATGTGGAAAGCTGGCGCGTGCTGAACGATATGCTTATCGTCCACATGGGCAGCGTGCCGAAGGGCACCAGCGGGGAAATTGCCCAATTTACCGTGAAAACTGCCAGCACAAACTACAACGATTTTACGGCCGCCATCACCCTGAAAGCACAGGATGAAACGCTGGGCAGCATCACCCTTGCCAACACGGTGGCGGGCAGCGGGGCCGATCAGGCCCTTGCCTTCCGGTATACCGTGCAGCTGCAGGACGAAACGGGCGCGCCCTACACCGGCACAGTGGGCTATGAGGGCACCGGAACGGTGGCAGATGGGCAAAACGGCATTGCCCGGCCGGACGCACAGGGATGCCTTACCATAACGCTGGCCCACGGGCAAAGCGTGACGCTGAAGGGCAGCCTTCAGCGCGACCAGGGCATTGCCTACACGGTGGAGCAGCAGCAGGTTTCGGGCTACACGGTGGCCACCGTCACGCAGGAGGACGGCGGCGCAAAAACACCCGGCACATCTGCCGGGGTAAGCGGCCAGCTGGCTTTGGGCGGCGTGGAACATGTGCACATCGCCTTCACCAACACAAAGCCGGGCGGCAGCGGCGGCAGCGAAAACAGCAGCAGCGCCGCGCCCGCCCAAAAGCCCAACCCCAAAACGGGCGCGTAGCACGGCGCAACACAAAAAAGGCGGCAGGGGCCTCCCGCGGGAGGCCCCTGCCGTTTTTCAGTTTACTTGTTGCGCACCACAAGGTTTTTGCTGCCGTTTTCCAGCTGTTCGTATTTGGTTTCAAACGCGCCGGTGTGCTCAATCAGTTTATGCAGCTTGGAAAAGCCGTAGTTGCGCGAATCGAAATCTGCATACAGGCGGCCCAGCATGATGCCAATTTGCGAAAGCGGCATGTAGCCGTCCTCGTCCGAGTCGAAATCGATAATTTCGCGCACCTTTTCCACAATTTCGTCCAGCGGCACAAAGGCGGCGGCCAGCTCTTCGTCGTGGTGCGGCTCGGCCGGCCGGGCGTCTGGCTTGGGCTCTTTGGGCTCTTTTGCCTCCTTTGCGTCCTTGGCGGCGGGCTTTGCCTTTTCCGCCTGCTTTTTGGCCGCGCGGGCGGGCTGCTTTTTCGCGGCCTTGGGCTTTTCGGCCTTCTCGGCCTTTTCGGCCCCGGCCTGCTGGGCGGCGTCCTTTTTCAGGCCCATCAGCACGTCCAGATATTTAAACGTGTCGCACGCTGCCTTAAAGGCCGTGGGCGTTTTGCTTTCGCCCATGCCAATGACAAACATGCGGCTTTCGCGCAGGCGGGCGGCCAGGCGTGTGAAGTCGGAATCGGAGCTGACCAGGCAGAAGCCGTCCACATTGCCCGCATATAAAATATCCATGGCGTCAATGATCATGGCCGAATCGGACGCATTTTTGCCCTGCGTGTAGCTGAACTGCTGGAAGGGGGTGAGGTTATGCTCTAACAGCACCTTTTTCCAGCTGGCCATGTCGGGGCTGGTCCAATCGCCATAAATGCGTTTGTACGCGGGCGTGCCGTACATGCTCACCTCGTCGATGATGGTTTTGATGTATTTGGGCGACACGTTTTCCGCGTCGATTAAAAGTGCAAATACCTTGCTGTTTTCCATGGCCGGAACGGCTCCTTTCTCATTGGGGCCCGCAAGGGGCTTGTTCTTTTTTATTATAACACGGGGCGGGCATTTTTGTACATGCTGTGCGCTTGCACTTTTGCACGCGCGGCCATATAATAAAAGGAATTGAAGGGCCTGCCCATGCGGCAGCGGCGCCCGGCGCGGCCCATGCGGCCAAAGAACATGCGCCATGCCCTTTGGGGCGGGCAGACAATCAGGGGGATGCAGCTTGACGGAATTTTTGGTGCGCCGCTTTGTGCGGCGGTATGAACATACGGAGGACCCCGCGGTGCGCACGGCCTACGGCAACCTGGCGGGGGCCGTGGGCATTGCGTGCAATGCCCTGCTGTGCGCGGCAAAGCTTTTGGTGGGCACGCTGTTTGGCAGCATTTCTGTCACGGCAGACGCGGTGAACAACCTGTCGGACGCCTCGTCCAGCATCATTACGCTGGTGGGGTTCAAGCTTTCGGCCAAACCCGCAGATAAAGAGCACCCCTATGGCCACGCGCGCATTGAATACCTGGCGGGGCTGGCGGTTTCGGTGCTTATCATTGTCATTGGCTTCGAGCTGGCGCGCACCAGCCTGGATAAAATTTTGCACCCGACGCCCGTGGCCTTCAGCTGGCTTACTGTGGCGGTGCTGGTGGGCAGCATTGGCGTGAAGCTGTGGATGGCGGTGTTCAACCGGGCCATTGGCAGGCGCATTGGTTCTTCCACCCTGCAGGCCACCGCTACCGACAGCCGAAACGATGTCATCAGCACCGCGGCCGTGCTGGCGGCGCTGGGGCTGGGCCAGGCCACCCACCTGGTGCTGGACGGCTGGATGGGCCTTGCCGTGGCGCTGTTCATTCTGTACAGCGGCATCGGCCTCATCAAAGAGACAGTAGACCCTCTTTTGGGCGAGGCGCCCAGCGAAGAGCTGACGCAGTATATCGCCCGCAAAGTGCTGAGCTATGAGGGCGTTTTGGGCACGCACGACCTGATGGTGCACGACTATGGCCCCGGCCGCTGTTTTGCCAGCGTGCATGTGGAGATGGCCGCCGAAAAGGACGTGCTGGAAAGCCACGACATCATCGACAACATCGAGCGGGATTTTCACGACAACGACAACATCCATCTTGTCATCCACTATGACCCCATCCAGACGGGGGACCGTGCGGTGGGCACGCTGCGCACCTGGATGGAGGGCCAGCTGCAAACCATTTCGCCCCAGCTTTCCATGCACGATTTCCGCACCGTGCGCGGGCCCACGCACACCAACCTCATTTTCGATGTGGTGGTGCCCGCAGGCTTTTCGCTGGGGGACGAGGCGCTGCGCGCGCGCATTCAGCAGCTTGCGCAGCAAAAGAACACCGAAGAAATGAAGTATTACACTGTGGTGACGGTGGACCACAGCTATGCGCCCTATCACCAGGACGAGGCGCTGCAGAAATAAAAGGGAGGCCTGTGCAATGGAATATGAACTTTCCCGCAATATGCGCGGCATGAAGCCGTCTATCATCCGCGAAATTCTCAAGCAGATGAGCGACCCCTCGCTCATCAGCTTTGCGGGGGGCAACCCCGCGCCGGAATCTTTTCCGAATGAGGAAATTGCCGCCGCGTCGGCGCGCCTGCTTGCGCAGGACCCGGCGGGCATGCTGCAGTATTCCGTCACCGAGGGCGTGCCCGCTGTGCTGGAACAGGTGCGGCGTTTTGCCAACCGCCACGAGCTGCGCGTGCGCGGGCAGGACGCGCTGCTGCTTTGCACCGGCAGCCAGCAAGTGCTGGACCTTGCCACCAAGTGCCTGTGCAACGAGGGCGACACCATTGCCGTGGAAGAGCCCGCCTTTCTGGGCGCCTACAACACGTTTCGCAGCTATGGCGCAAAGCTGGCGGGCGTGCCCATGGAGGAAGACGGGGTAGACCTGGCCGCGCTGGAGGCCGTGTTTGCCGCGCCGGAAAAGCCGCGCTTTTTCTATTGCATCCCCAATTTCCAAAACCCCACCGGAAAGACGATGAGCCTTGCCAAGCGCCGCGGCGTGCTGGCGCTGGCGCGCAGGTACGGCGTGCCTGTGCTGGAGGACGACCCCTATGGCGAGCTGCGCTTTGCCGGCGAGCGAGTGCCCAGCATCAAAAGCCTGGACGACGGCAACAACGTCATTTATGCGGCCAGCTTTTCCAAAATTCTGTGCCCGGGCATGCGCCTTGCTTTCTGCGCATGCGATGAAACGCTTGCCAAAAGCCTGGTGGTGGCAAAGCAGGGCAGCGACGTGCACACCAATGTGTGGGCGCAGCGCGTGTGCGCCGAGCTGCTGCGCACCATGGACATGGACGCTCACATCCGGGCTGTCAGCGCCATGTACGGCCGGAAGGCGGCCCTGATGGCGCAGCTCTTGCAGGAAAAATGCCCGCAGGTGTCGTTTGAAATGCCGCAGGGCGGCATGTTCCTGTGGGCCACGCTGCCGCCGGTTGTCCCGGTGCCGGAGTTTGTGCAGGCGTGCCTGGACGAAAAACTGGCCGTCATCCCGGGCAGCGCTTTCTATGTGGACGCCAGCGCGCCCTGCCAGGGCGTGCGGCTGAACTTTTCCACCCCGTCAGAGGATGCAATTCGCCGCGGTGTGGATATTATGGCCCGTGTGCTTCGCAAACTGTTTGGGCAAAGTGTATGCTCTGTGTAAAAAACAGCCGCACAGTGCCCCGAATATCGCCCGAATTTTACAAAAGCCCTGCAAAGCGGCCTGCTTTGCGGGGCTTTTTTGCGCAGAATACGGCCCGAAGGATGACACACCTTTTACAAAACCTTGACATAGCGGTGCTTTCGCATTTTACAAGCGGCGCGCTATACTGAACGCGTCCCAAGAGAAATGGACCAAGATAAAAAGGAGAGAATATCACTATGAAACGTATTGTAGCTTCTTTGCTTGCGGGCGCTTTGGCCCTCTCGCTTGTTGCTTGCGGCGGCTCGGATTCTTCTTCCGCGCCTGCCAGCACGGCCGGTTCGGCCAGCACGGGTTCTGCCTCTGCCGCCACCGAACTGAGCGGCGCCGTCACCACCGGCGGTTCCACCTCTGTGGAAAGCGTCATTGGCATCCTCACCGAGGCTTTCAAAGAGATTCAGCCGAATGTGGACGTTACTTACGACCCCACCGGCTCTGGCGCCGGCATCACCGGTGCCAGCGAGGGCACGCTGGATATCGGCCTTTCCAGCCGCGCGCTGAAGGACGATGAGGCGGAAACGCTGGACGCCACTGTGTTTGCACTGGACGGCATTGCCATCGTGGTGAACAACGAGAACACGGTGGAAGACTTGTCGCTGGAACAGATTAAGGGCCTCGCCACCGGCGAGATCACCAACTGGAGCGAAGTGGGCGGCCCGGACGCGCCCGTTGTGCTGGTGGGCCGCGAGGCCGGCAGCGGCACGCGCGATGGCTTTGAAAGCATTGTGGGCGTGGAAGATGCCTGCGTGTACGAGCAGGAACTGACCAGCACCGGCGCTGTGCTGGCGGCCGTGGCGGCCAACCCCAACGCGTTTGGCTATGCCTCGCTTTCCGCTGTGGATGACCAGGTGAAGGCCGTGACCGTGGACGGCGTGGAGGCCAGCGAGGCCACCGTGCAGGATGGCACCTACACCATCCAGCGCCCGTTCGTGTTCGTGACGAAAAAGGGCGAGACGCTCAGTGACGCGGCGCAGGCGTTCATCGACTTCGCTATCAGCGGCGATGCGGACGACCTGATTGCTCAGGCTGGCGCTGTGCCTCTGGCGAAATAACGCGAAGGCTGAACATGAACCGGAAGCCGGCCAAAGTGCCGGCTTCCGGCGCTTCATGAAAGGGGCATAGTATGCAGACAAGCAATCAGGGCACAACACAAAAGCACGCCGGGCTGTATAAGTTCCGTCAGGTGATGGACAAGGTGATGAACGGCGTGTTCTTTTTCTGCGGCGCTGTCAGCATTGCGGCCGTGCTGCTTATCACGGTTTATCTGGTTATTGCGGGCCTGCCGGCCATTGGCGAAATTGGCATTGTCGATTTCCTGTTTGGCACCGAGTGGGCCTCTACGGCGGCAGAGCCGAAGTTTGGCATTCTGCCGTTCATCCTCACCAGCGTATGGGGCATGCTGGGCGCGTCGCTGCTGGGCGTGCCCGTGGGCCTGATGTGCGCGGTGTACCTTTCCAAAGTGGCGTCCAAGCGCGCTGCGGGCATTGTGCGCCCGGCGGTAGAGCTGCTGTCTGGCATCCCCAGCGTGGTGTACGGCCTGGTGGGCATGATGGTGCTGGTGCCGGCCGTTATGGATGTGTTCAATCTGAAAAACGGCACCTGCCTGCTGGCGGCCATTCTGGTGCTGGCGGTGATGATTCTGCCCAGCATCATTTCGGTAAGCGAGACGGCGCTGCTTGCCGTGCCGCCCGAATATGAAGAGGCCAGCCTGGCGCTGGGCGCCTCGAAAATGGAGACGGTGTTCAAAGTAAGCATCCCGGCCGCCAAAAGCGGCATTGCCGCCGGCATTGTGCTGGGCATTGGCCGCGCCGTGGGCGAGGCCATGGCCGTTATGATGGTGGCCGGCAACGTGGCCAACATGCCCGGGCTGTTCAAAAGCGTCACCTTCCTCACCACGGCGGTGGCAAAAGAGATGAGCTATGCCGGCGGGCTGCAGCGCCAGGCGCTGTTCAGCATTGCGCTTGTGCTGTTCTGCTTCATCATGGTCATCAACGCCGTGCTGAATATCTTCCTGAAACGGGGGGAGAAGAATGGATGAATTCGGGAAACGCCCGGCGCGCCGCCGTGTTTACGACGGCGTAATGAAGGGGCTTGTGCTGTTGGGCGCGGGGCTTACCATTGCGCTTTTGGTGGCGCTGATTGGCTACATCCTGGTGCGCGGCCTGCCGCATGTCACCTGGCAGCTGCTCAGCACTTCGCCCAGCATGATGAAGGGCACCATCGGCATTCTGCCCAACATCCTGAACACGCTGTACCTCATCCTGTTCACGCTGCTGATTTCGCTGCCGCTTGGCGTGGGCGCGGCGGTGTATTTGACAGAGTATGCCAAAAACAGGCGCTTTGCCGAAATGGTGGAATTTGCCACCGAGACACTGGCGGGCATCCCCTCCATCTTGTACGGCCTGGTGGGCATGCTGTTCTTCTGCCAGATGTTGGGCTTTAAAACAAGCCTGCTTTCTGGCGGGTGCACGCTGGTGGTGATGATTCTGCCCACCATCATCCGCACCACGCAGGAATCGCTGAAAACCGTGCCGCAAAGCTACCGCGAGGGCGCGCTGGGGCTTGGCGCCTCGAAATGGCATATGATTCGCACCATTGTGCTGCCCTCTTCGCTGGACGGCATTGTCACGGGCTGCATCCTTTCCGTGGGGCGCATTGTGGGCGAATCGGCCGCGCTGCTGTTCACGGCGGGCGTGGGCACCGTGGTGGCCTCGAATATCTTCGCGGCGTTCACCCGCTCGGGCGGCAGCCTCAGCGTAGCGCTGTATATGTATGTGTCCGAGCGCGGCGAGTTTGACGTGGGCTTTGCCATTGCGGCCATCCTCATGGTTCTGGTGCTGTGCGTGAACGGCGCGGCAAAGCTTGCCAAAAACAAACTTTCAGCCAAAAAGCGCTGAGTGCGAAAAGAAAGGAAGAACGACATGGAAAACAGCGCAGTTCTGAGTGCGCAGCATATGAACCTGTATTACGGCACGTTCCAGGCGCTGAAGGACGTGAGCCTCACCATGGACGAGCACGCCGTCACGGCGCTGATTGGCCCGTCCGGGTGCGGCAAATCCACCTTCATCAAAACGCTGAACCGCATGAACGACCTCATTCCCGGCGTGCGTGTGGAGGGGACGATATTATACCGCGGGCGCGATATTTTCGACAAAGACCTGGACGTCACGCTGCTGCGCAAGCGCATCGGCATGGTGTTTCAAAAGCCAAACCCCTTCCCGATGACGGTGTATGACAACGTGGCCTACGGCCCGCGCCTGCACGGCGTGCGCGGCAAAAAAGAGCTGGACGCCATTGTGGAAGAGGCCCTGCGCGGCGCCGCCATTTGGGACGAGGTGAAAGACCGCTTGCGGAAAAGCGCCCTGGGCCTTTCCGGCGGCCAGCAGCAGCGCCTTTGCATTGCGCGCGCGCTGGCTGTCAAGCCGGATGTGCTGCTGATGGATGAGCCCACCAGCGCGTTGGACCCCATCTCCACCTCAAAAATTGAAGAGCTTTGCGCGCAGCTGAAAAAAGATTATACCATCGTCATTGTGACGCATAATATGCAGCAGGCCGTGCGCATCTCGGATAAAACGGCGTTTTTCCTTCTGGGGGAACTGGTGGAGGCCGGCCCCACGGAAAAACTGTTCAATACCCCCAGCGACAAGCGCACGGAAGATTACATCACAGGGAGGTTCGGATAATGCGTTCCGAATTTGACAAAGAGCTTCACACCATGCATAAAGAGCTGATGGGCATGGGCGCCTCGTGTGAGCGCGCCATTGCCCTGGCGGCCAGCTCCATCACAAACGGCAGGCCCGAGCTGACGGACGAAGTGCGGGCGGCGGAAGAGGACATCGACCGCGCCGAGCGCAGCATCGAGGCGCTTTGCATGCGCCTGCTGCTGCGCCAGCAGCCGGTTGCAACAGACCTGCGCAACATTTCTGCGGCGCTGAAAATGATTTCAGACCTCGAGCGCGTGGGCGATTACGCCATGGATATTGTAGAGCTCTCGCCCTACCTGTCCGCGGCGCAGCTCTCCGGCAAGGCGCATCTGGCCGAAATGGCACTGGCCGCTGTGGACATGGTAAAACAGAGTGTGCAGGCCTTTGTGGACGGCGACGTGCAGCTTGCCGCCCGCGTAAAAGAACAGGACGACAAAGTGGATGAACTGTTCGACAAAGTGAAGGAAGAAGCGGTAGAGCTGATTCGCACGGGCTCGCTGGAGGCGCACGCCGCGCTGGACCTTGGCATGGCCGCCAAGTACTTCGAGCGCATTGGCGACCACGCCGTGAACGTGGCCGAATGGGTGACGTATGCCCATACGGGCGAAAAGAAGTAACCGCTTCCCGGCCAAAGCCGGGCCCGGCCCTGCGCCGGCGCCCCGGCCGGTTTTGAATGCGTTTTCCTCTCCTTATTCTTCAATTTTTCTTTTTCTTGCATGTCAGAGGCCCCGCAGTTTCCTGCGGGGCCTCTGGCATTTTTTAGTTTACAGCTGCAGCGCTACGCTGCGGCCGCTTTTTTCATAGTGCTTGTAGGTGATGCCCACTAAGTCGAACATGCGCTTTGAAGCAATGACGGAGTCGGAATCGGGGTATTTATCCTCGTAGTAGATTACCTCGCGGATGCCGCTTTGAATCAGCGCCTTGGCGCACTCGTTGCACGGGAACAGCGTGGTGTAAATGCGCGCGCCGCGCAGGCTTCCCGTGCCGGAGGCGTGGTTCAAAATGGCGTTCAGCTCTGCATGGCACACATACATGTATTTGGTCTCCAGCGGCTTGCCCTCGCGGCCCCAGGGCATCTCATCGTCCAGGCAGCCAATGGGCATGCCGTTGTAGCCAAGCGAAAGAATTTTGTTTTCCCTGCTCACAATGCATGCGCCCACCTGGGAGGAATCGTCTTTCGAGCGCTGTGCCGTCAGCAGCGCAATGCCCATGAAGTATTCGTCCCACGAGATATAATCCTGCCGTTTCATACCGTTGCCTCCCTTTCCAGCTGTTGAAGCTCTTCTGCGGCGCAAAGGCCTGCAACCAGGCCATCGCCCACTGCCTTTGCCACCTGCAGCGGCGCGCCCAGCATGTCCCCCGCGGCATACAGGCGGGGGATGTTGGTGCGCATGGCATCGTCCACCTTCACGCGGCCGTTTTCCATGCCGATGCCCGGCACCAGGGAATCGGGCGGGGCGGATGGGCGCAAAATGAACAGGCCGTCCACCGCCAGCGCCTCGCCCTTTACCTCCACCGATGTCACAGCCGCGCCGCCGTGCACGGCCGTCACCGCGCCGGGCAGAAACTCAATGCCCGGCGCCAGCGCCTGAGGCCGCTTGGGGGCAATATAGGTTACCTGGCAGCCAATGGAATGCAGAAATTCCGCTTCTTCCGGCGCCTCGGGCGAAAGCCCCCACACGGCCACATGTTTTTGACGGTACAGCATGCCGTCGCAGGTGGCACAGTACGAAACGCCGCGCCCCAAAAATTCCGCCTCGCCGGGCACCTGGGCCGCCTTTGACACGCCGCACGCCAGAATAACGGCGCGCGCGGTGTACATCTCGCTGCCTGCGCCCACCAGAAATGTCTCGCCCATGGGCATCACGTTGCCCACGCGCTGCGGGAGGATTTCGGCGCCCTGTGCCAAGGCGTGCGCCCGAAAACGCTCCATCATCTCTTGGCCCGTCACGCCGGGCATGCCAAGGTAATTTTCCACAAGTTCCGCTTTCTCCAAAAGCGGCGCGCCACCGCTGAGGACAAGCACCGTTCTGCCGCGGCGGCGAAGGTTCAGGGCCGCAGAAAGCCCGGCCGGCCCGCCGCCAACAACGATGCAGTCCCAAATATGCTCCATATGCTGTTCCGCCTTTCCCGCGCCCTGCCTGCCGCACGCGCGCCGCGCCGTGCGGCGTTATTTTTTTCAGTATACCAGTTTTTCCGGCAAAGGGGAAGGGGGGCGGCACGGCCGCGTTTTCTAAAAAAGAAAAATGCCCGCGCACAGGAAACCTGTGTGCGGGCACTTGCTTTTATGCCTCCGGGTGATATTTATGCCGTGTGGCCATTCCGCCGCGCAGGTGGCGCTCTGCCTTGTTGGTGCGCAGCACGCGCTGAACTTCCCTGTATAAGGCCCGGTTTTGCCGCTCCAGGCGGGTGGTGATGTCCTTATGCACGGTGGATTTGCTGACACCGAATTTCTGCGCCGCGCTGCGCACGGTGGCCCCCGTCTCCACCACGAACTGTCCCAGCGCAATGGCCCGCTCTTCCGGATTGCCCTTCATGCCAATTCCCCCATCCCCAGAACTTAGTGCTATGGATATGAGGCAAAGCGGAAAAATATGAAAAAACAGCCTTTGCGCAAGAAATGCAAAACCCCCGTGCCCGCCTTTGGCCGGGCACGGGGGGAAAGGGGCAGTTCCGGGTGGAACGCCGTCAATCGTGCAGAAGGTTCAGGGTGATTTCATACGGGCTCTCATCCGAGGTTTTGCGCGCAGCGGTGGCCTTGTATTTGTTTACGCCCGCGGTGCTTTTCACCGGGTTTTGCAGCGTGCCGGCGCCCGCCACGCAGCCGCCGGGGCAGGCCATGCCCTCCAGCAGATAGCCGTTCAGCTTGCCGGCCTTGGCCAGCATCAGCATCTTTTTGCACTCGCGCAGGCCCTGGGCGGCCATCACCTTCACCTCGCGCTCGGGCTCGAGGTTTTTGATGACGTTCACCACGGCCTGGGCCACCCCGCCGGACACCGCGAACCCGCGGCCGTCTGCCGTGGCCTCGTTCAGGCCCTCGTCGCCCGCAATTTCGGCAAAGTTGATGGCCTTTGCTTCAAACATGCCCATCACTTCCTCGAAGGTGAGCACAAAATCCACATCGCTGCGAATGGTGCGGCGGCTGGCCTCCAGCTTTTTGGCCGCGCACGGGCCAATGAACACCACCTTACAGCCGGGGTGCTCTTTCTTCAAAAGGCGCGCGGTAAGCACCATGGGCGTCAGGGCCATGGAGATATAGGGCGCAAAATCGGGGAAGAGCTTTTTGGCCATCACGCTCCACGCGGGGCAGCAGCTGGTGGCCATGAAGGGCTGGTGCTCCGGCACCTCGCGCAAAAAGTCTTTGGCCTCTTCAATGGTGCAAAGGTCGGCGCCCACGGCCACCTCGGCCACGTTGTCAAAGCCCAGCAGCTTCATGGCCGGGCGCAGCTTTTCCACTGTCATCTGCGGGCCAAACTGCCCCACAAAGGCGGGGGCCACGGCGGCAATGACGCGCTCGCCCTGCTTGATGGCCTGAATCACCTGGAAGATCTGCCCCTTATCGGAAATGGCGCCAAACGGGCAGTTCACAAGGCACATGCCGCACGAGACGCATTTGTCCTGGTCGATGGTGGCGCGGCCGTGCTCGTCCGAGCTGATGGCGTCCATGCCGCAGGCCCTGGCGCACGGGCGCTCGATGAGGTTGATGGCGCCGTAGGGGCACACGTTGGCGCACTGGCCGCATTTGACGCATTTCTCCTGGTCTATCACGCTTCTGCCGTGCCGGATGCTCACTGCACCCTTGGGGCACACCTCCACGCAGGGGTGCGCAAGGCAGCCCTGGCACAGGTCCGTTACGCGGTAGCTTTTCTCCGGGCAGGAGTTGCAGGCGAACTTGATGACGTTGATAAGGGGCGGCTCGTAATACTTTTCAGCCACGGCGCTGGCCTCGATGCCGGCAGAAAGCGGGGCATGCTGGTCGATGGGGCGCAGCGGCAGGCCGATGGAAAGGCGCAGGCGCTCACCCACGATGGCGCGCTCGAGAAAGATGCTCTCGCGGTACGTTTCCACCTCGCCGGGGATGATTTTATACGGCAGTTCTTCGATGCGGCTGTAATCGCCGCCCTCGTATGCCATGCGCGCCACTTCGGTGAACACGCGCCGCCGGATATCCGTCACATTAGAATAGATGCCTCGCATGAAAATAAAACTCCTTTTGCTGCCTCCCGTTCCGGGAAGTGATAAAAAATGTGTCGTACTGCGGTGTTATCATACCATGCCCGCGGGCTGCTATGCAAGCGGCAGCCCGCGTTTTTTTGCATTTTGCGCAAAGGTGTGTGTTTGCATTCCGGCCGGCCTGCCTTTATAATAAAAAACAGAAAGCGGGCGCAGCGGCCCGTTTTGCCGGAAAATGCGGTTCATACAGGGCGCAGCCCGCCCTTTTGCACCGGGAAATGAGGAATACAGCTTTTGGAAATGATATGGGAAGTGTTGCATCACGCGCTGGAAGACAGCGTCAAGATGCTGCCGTTTTTGTTCGCAGCCTACCTGCTGATTGAATTTTTAGAGCACCGCCATTCCGAGACGGTTGAGCGTGTGCTGGCGGGCGGCGGGCGCTTTGGCTTTTTGCCGGGCGCGGCGCTGGGGCTTGTGCCGCAGTGCGGGTTTTCCGCCATGGCGGCAAACCTGTACGGCTCGAAGGTTATTACCCTGGGCACACTGATTGCAGTGTTTATTGCCACTTCGGACGAGGCCGTGCCCATCCTGGCAGCCATGCCCGGCCAGTGGGGGGCGCTGGCAAAGCTTTTGGCAGCCAAACTTTTGGCGGCAGTGGCGGCCGGCTTTCTGCTGGACGTGGTGCTGAAAAAGGCCGTGCCGCAGAATTTGCGCGGCGGGTTCTCCGGCCATGCCGGCGATGTAGACTGCCACGACCACGAGGCAAAACAATCGGTTTTTGTGGCGGCGCTGCGCCACACGCTGCATATTTTTGTGTATATTTTTCTGTTCAACCTGGTGCTGGGCGCCGTGGTGCATGCGGTGGGCGCCGATGCCATTGGCAGCTTTGTGGCCCGCGCCGGGCTTTGGCAGCCTGTGCTGGCGGGCCTGGTGGGCCTTGTGCCCAACTGCGCGGCCAGCATTTTGCTGACGCAGCTGTATGCTGCGGGGCAGCTTTCGTTTGCCGGGGCTGTGGCAGGGCTCTCTACCTCGGCGGGCGTGGGGCTTGCCGTTCTGTTCCGCGCCAATAAAAGTGTAAAGCAAAACGTGTTCATTGTCGGGCTTTTGTATGTGCTGGGCGTGTGCGCCGGCATGGTGGCCGGGCTGTTTGGCTGAAACGGTTCTGCACTGCGGCCGGACGCCTTGACAAAAACAGAAAGCGCGCTATACTGATAATAGTTATCAATAGTAATGTTTGAAAGGAGAATTTGCCATGTTAGACAGCAATGTGAAGCAGCTTTTGAACGAGCAGGTGAACAAGGAGTTTTACTCTGCCTACCTGTATTTGGATTTTTCGAATTTTTATAAAAGCAAAGGCCTGGACGGTTTTGCCAACTGGTACAATGTGCAGGCGCAGGAAGAGCGCGACCACGCCCTGCTGTTCATGCAGTATTTGCAGAACAACAATGTGCGCGTGACGCTGGACGCCATTGCCAAACCGGATGTGCCCATGGACACTTTGATGGACCCGCTGAAGGCCGGCCTGGAGCATGAGGAGTATGTGACAAGCCTGATTCATGCGCTGTATGCTGCCGCGCAGAAGGGGAACGATTACCGCACCATGCAGTTCCTCGATTGGTTTGTGAAAGAGCAGGGCGAAGAAGAGACCAACGCCAACGACCTCATCACCAAGATGGAGCTGTTTGGCACGGACGCAAAAGGCCTGTATATGCTGGATGCCGAGCTGAAAGCGCGTGTTTACACCGCACCCAGCCTGACGCTGTAAACCTTTTGGCCTGTGTGACAAGGAACAGGCAATCAACAAAGCGGCACCCCGGGGCATAACCCCGGGGCGCCGCTGTTTTTTGCCTTCTGAGGCTGCGGCATGGTTGTGCTCAGGCCTTCACGGCCCCGGCCACCACACCGCCGGTGAATAGGTATCCCACAATGGCCGGAAGGATGGAGAACACCGGCCCTTTGCACGCCGCGGGCGCGAAAAAAAGCCTTGACAGGCGCGGGCGCGTCTGGTATGATTTCACATAAAATTGAACACAAAGCTTGCCGCCGGGCAACAAGTGCCAGGTTTCGCATCAGTAGGCCATGGAGATGCGAAACAGAGGGCACTTTTTTTGTTTGTCTGTGCGGCGGCTGCACGGAGGGATTTTTTCATGAACGACAGGCACATGCTGCATGTGTTTGCCAAGTACACATTGATGAGCGTGGGCGGCATGCTGGCGAATTCCTGCTATATTTTGGCAGACACCTTTTTTGTGGCGCAGGGGCTTGGCACACAGGGGCTTGCCGCGCTGAACCTTGCCATACCGGTTTACAACTTTGTTTACGGCGCGGGGCTTTTGCTGGGAATGGGCGGGGCCACGCGGTATGCTGTGTGCAAAAGCCGGGGCGACGCGCGCGGTGCAGACGAGGCGTTTGGCTATGCGCTGGGCATGGCCGCCGTGTGCTCGGCCGTGGGGATGCTGCTGGGGGTGTTTGCCTCCGGGCGCCTGACGGCCCTGCTGGGGGCGTCCGGCGATGTGGCCGGCATGACGCAAACTTACCTGCAGGTGATGCTGCTGTTTTCGCCGGCGTTTATCTTCAACGGGGTGCTGGTGTGCTTTGTGCGCAACGATGGCAACCCGCGGCTGGCCATGCTATCCACCGTGATTGGCAGCTTTTCCAATATTGTGCTGGATTACGTCTTTATCTTCCCCCTGGGCATGGGCATGTTTGGCGCCATTTTTGCCACGGGCCTCTCGCCGGTGTTGGGCATTCTGGTTCTTTTGCCGCACTGGTTTTCGCCGCGCCGGGGCTTTCATGCCCGGCGGCTGCACCCAAACGCCGGCATGGCAGGGACCATTGTTTGGCTGGGGCTGCCGGCCTATCTGGCGCAGCTTTCCTCTGGTGTGGTGATGATTACCTTTAACAGCATCATCCTGCGGCTGGAAGGCAGCACGGGCGTGGCCGCCTATGGGGTGGTGGCCAACATCTCGCTGGTGGCGGCGGCCATTTACACAGGGCTGGGCCAGGGCATGCAGCCGCTGGCAAGCCGCGCCTGGGGCGAGGGCAAACCGCAGGCGGCGCACCGCCTTTTGCGCTGGGCCATGGTGGCTGCGCTTGGCGTTTCGGCTGCGCTGTTTTTGGGGCTGTTTGTGTTTGCCCGGCCTGTGGCACAGGTTTTCAACAGCGAAAACGACGCCGGGCTGCTGCGCATTGCGGTGCAGGGCCTGCGCCTGTATTTTGCAGGCGCCGTGTTTATGGGGGCAAACATCGTGTTCTGCACCTATTTCCCGGCGGTAGAGCACGCGCTGCCCGCGCAGGTGCTTTCGCTGTTGCGCGGCTTTGTGCTGCTGGTGCCGCTGGCCTTCGCCATGGCGGCCGCGTGGGGCATGACGGGCGTGTGGCTTACGGTGCCTGTGGCCGAGGCCGTGTGCACGGCGCTGGGCTGTGTGCTGTATGTGCGCAGCAGGCGCAGGCAGCCCGCGCTGCAAAAATAACCTTTGGCAGAGAGGAATTGCGTTTCCCATTGTCTCCTGCGCGCAAAAAACAGGGGCCACCCCGCCGGGGCAGCCCCTGTTTTACTGAAAACCGGCAAAGAAGGCCGTCACACCGGCCGGGCACACAGCCGCCGGTGTGACGCAAAGCAAACGCGCCGGAACAGCGCGGCGTCAGCCGTTCACGTCAGACAAATCAAAATCTTCCGGCACAAGCAGGGAGAGGTCTGCCGTTTCGTCTGCGGCCGTGCGGCGCGCGGCGGACAAAATGGCCTCTTCCAGCTTGTTGCGCGCCAGGCGGCCGTTGCCGGCCTGCCGCGCGCGGGCCAGCTGCACGGCGTTGAAATAGGCCAAAAGCGGCGTTTCGCAGCGCGCGTCCAGCACATAGCCGCGGCCCTTTGCCTGAAGCTTTAAAATTTGCAGCAGCTCGGCGCCCGTGTAATCGGGAAATTCCACCACGTTTGGAAAGCGGCTTTGCAGCCCGCTGTTGGCGCCCAGAAAGGCCTGCATCTCCTTGGTGTAACCCGCCAGAATAACCACCAGTTCGTCGCGGTGGTCTTCCATGCCCTTTACAAGGGTGTCGATGGCCTCCAGGCCGAAGGAATCGTCCTTTCCGCGGTACAGGCTGTAGGCCTCGTCAATAAACAGCACGCCGCCCAGCGCGCTGTTCATCACCTGGGTGGTAAGCGGCGCCGTGTGCCCCACATATTTGCCCACAAGGTCTGCCCTTGTCACCTCCACCAGCTGCCCGCCCGCCAGCACGCCGGCGGCCTTGAGATATTTGCTGATCAGGCGCGCAATGGTGGTTTTGCCCGTGCCGGGGTTGCCGGTAAAAATCATGTGCATGGCCACGCTGCCCGCCTTCAGGCCCTGGGCGGCGCGGCGCTGCTGCAAGCGCACGTTCTGTTCCAGCCGCAGCACATATTCCTTTACCGGGGCAAGGCCCACAAGGGCGTTCAGCTCTTGCTTCACCTCTTCCAGCGCGGCGCCGCCCGGGCTTTGCGGCAAAAGGCCGAACAGCGGCGCCGGGCCCTTGCCAAAATCGGCAAAGGGCTGGCCGTCCTGCACGCTGAGGGCCACAGGCCCGGCGGCGTTTTCCATCAGCTTATACTGCGCCAGCGCGCGGTAGGCTTTGCGGTAAAATTCACCCAGCGGCCCGGCGCTGCCCGCGGTGCCGCAGGCGGCCACGGCGGGCCCGGCAAGGCTTTGCGCGCCGGAAAGGGAAAAGCCCAGGTTCTTTTCTGCCGCGGTGCACAGCGCCTTGCCCTTCACTTCGGCAATGGCGCCCAGCGCCTCGGGCGAAAGGGGGTGCGTTTCACACACATCGGCAAGCGCGGCCAGAAACGGCGCGCCGAAGGAATCTACAAGCCGGGCGGGCGCAAGCTCTGTGAACAGCACAAGATATTTGCCGCGGGCCGAAAGGCTGGCCACGGCGTCCGGCACAAGGGCCGTGCCCGCGTCGATAAGCCGCCCGTTCTGCAGCACATAGCGCCCGGCCAGGGGGCTTTCGCCCTGGCTGAACAGGTTTGCCACCACGGCCAGCAGGCCCTTGTGGCATTCGGTGTGGTTTTGGAACACCACCACCTCTGCGTCCGAGCAAAGCGCGGCGTACACGTCCTGCAAAAACAGTTTTTCCTGTGCGGGGGTGGGGTAAAGGGCAAGGTCTACCCAGGCGATGCCGCCGCTTGCAAAGGCGCGGCGCCGGTGCAGCTGGCGCACGGCCTCTTCCAGCCCCAGGCGGCGGCCCGTGCCCTGCGGCCCCGCAATGAGAAAGGCGCTGCGCGGGCCCTGTGCGGCTGTGCCCATTACAAAGGGGCGCTTCAGCGCCACGCACAAAGCTTTGCAGTATTCCGGCTGGCCCAGCACGGTGCGGCCCAGCTCTTCCTCCAGGCCGTGGAAGGCCTCGGCCCCGGCGCCCGCCACACCCGGGGTGGGCGCGCTTTCGCCCGCGCCGCGCGCAAGGTTCTGCACGGCCGGGGTGTTCACCTCGCGCCGGATGCGTGCAATGTCCTCCAGGGCGCTTTGGTTCATGGCCTCCAGCTCTGCGCGCTGTGCGGCGGCCGTTTTGTCCAGAAATTCGCTCATGTCCCGCACGCTTTTCTGCAGGGCGTCCACAGCCTGCGCGCTTTGCCCAAAGGCGCTGCCCGGCGCGCTGCTGTGTGCCGCCTGGGGCGCGCGCTTTTGGCCCGCACCCGGCTTTTTGGGCGCAGCTTTCTGCGGCGAAGGCGGCGTTTTCTGTGCAGCCCGCCTGCGCGTGGGCGCTGTGGGCTGCGGCTCCAGCGTGAGCTGCGGCTTTGCCTCAGGCGCCGTGCGGCGGCCAAAGGCGCGGTTCAACAGTTCGTCAATGTCATTTTTCATGGCGCGTTCCCTTCTGCGGCCCAATGGCCGCGGGCGTTGTGCAGGCCGGTGCGCCGTGCGGGCAGGGCTGCCCGCACGCGGCCGGCCGTGTGTGTTCCAAGCTGCCGTGCCCGGCACAGGCGGGCAGGAAGCGGTAGCCGCTTTCCCGGCTGCCGCACAGCGGCTGGAAAAGCCGCCGGGCATTTTGGCGCAAAGGCCGCTTTGTGGCTATTATACCACACTGTGAAAACTTGCGCACCGCCTTTTGACGCGCGCTTTTGCCAAAAGGGGCCGCGCCCGGCCGGGCGCGGCATTTTTTCAGTGAAAGGCAGCGTGCAAAAAGCCCGGCAATCCGCCAGGATTGCCGGGCTTTTTAAATGCGTCATGCGCAAAAATGACCGGCCCAAAACCAACGGTTCCTGCCGCAGCACGCCCAAGACGGGGCGGGGCACACCGGGCGTCAGCCGCCGCAGGCGGCCTGCAGCCTGTCGCAGGCCTGTTTCACATTTTCGCGCGAGGTGGCAAGGTTCATGCGTGCGCAAAGCGCGCTGCCGCTGCCGCCAAACCAGCTGCCATAATCCAGTGCAAGGCGGCATTTGCCCTGCAGCAGTTCTTTCAGCCCGGCCTCGTCCCGGCACACGGCGGAAAAATCCAGCCAGGCAAGGTAGGTGCCCTCCAGCGGGGCCAGCTGCAGGCGCGGGCACCCGGCGGCAAGGCGTGCGCGCAGGTAGGCGTAGTTGCCGTAAATGGTGGCCAGCGCGTCCTGCAGCCAGGCGGCGCCGCCCTCCATGGCGGCCTGGGCCGCCACATAGCCAAACCCGTTGCCGCCGCTTACGGCCATGCGCTGGGTAAAGCTGCAAAACGTCTGGCGCAGCGCATCGTTTGGAATGATGACAAACGAGTTCTGCACAGCCGCAAGGTTGAAAGTTTTGCTTACCGAGGCCATGGTGACCACCATGTCGCCAAAGCCGTCCAGCGCGGCGGCCGTCACTTTCTTCCGGCCCAGTGCGGGGTCTACCATATCCTGATGAATCTCATCCGACACCACCAGCACGCCGTGCCTGCGGCATATCTGCAGCAGGCGGCGCAGCTCTTCCTGCGTCCATACGCGGCCCACCGGGTTGTGCGGGTTGCACAGAATGTACAAGGTTACACCCTGCTGCACAATCTGTTGTTCCATGGCCTCGAAGTCGAAGGTGTAGTGCATGCCGGTGCGCTTCAGTTCGTTTTTCACAAGGCGGCGCTGTTCGCAGGCCTCCACCGCGCGCATGAAGGGATAGTAAACCGGTGTGGATACCATCACACCGTCGCCGGGCCGGGTGAACGCGCGCACGGCCCAATACAGCGCGGGCACCACGCCCGGCGTCACGCACACCCACTCGGGCTGCACGGCAAAGCCGTGGCGCTGCGCCTCCCAGCGCACCACCGCGTCAAAATACGAGGCAGGCGGGGAAAAATAGCCCAGCGGGCGCTCGATGTACTCGTGCAGCGCCTGTTTTACGCAGGCGGGGCAGGCAAAATCCATGTCTGCCACCCACATGGCCAGCAGGCCGTCCTCCCCAAATTTCTGCGGCAGAGCGTCCCACTTTTCACACTGTGTGCCGCGCCTGTCCACATATTCCATAGCAGCATGCCTCCTTGCCGTTTTGTACGGGTGCCGTTTGGGCGTTTGCGCCCAAACCGTTTTGCACCCAGTATAGAAGCCCTTCTGTGGTTTGTCAATTGGCCGGTGTGCAAAAAAGCCGTTTGGCCCGATTTTTGAAAAAAAGCGCGGGCCGCGGCGCCGCTTTTTGCCCGGCGGCCCGGTTTGCAGGAAAACGGCGCGCGCCGCAAAGCGCACGGCCCGGCACGCGGCGCTGCGGCCCGGCATAGGATGCCGCAGAAACAGCCCCCGGCACGGGGCGCGGTGCAAAAGCGCCGCCGGGCCAAAGGGGGAAAGAGAGGAAGAGAGCTTATGCCAATCACCAATATCTCGAAAACGGCCGGGGCTGCCTCCATGGAGTGCGGCGGCGCCGTGGATATCAACCTTGCCGTTGCGGCCGCGCCCGGCGCCGCCACGCAGCGCGTGGCAATTGCCCTGATTTTAGACCGCTCGGGCAGCATGGCGGGCACCCCCATGCTGCATTTGAAGGCGGGCGCAAAAGAGTTTGTAAACATCATCACCGATGCCAACGCGCAAAGCGGCGGCAACATGTATGAGATGGGCCTCATCAGCTTTGCGGCGGAGGCCACCACAGATGTGCCCCTCACCGGCAACATCCAGACGCTGAACGCGGCCATTGAGGGCCTTGAGGCAAAGGGCAACACCAACCAGGCCGGCGCATTTCAGCAGGCGGGGGCCATGCTGCAGGGCTTTGACGGCAAAAAGGTGGCCGTGATGTTCACGGACGGCATGCCCACCGTGGGCGGAGACCCCGCCCCTCAGGCGGATGAACTGAAAGCCGGCGGCGTAGAGATTTTCTGCATTGGGCTGCGCGGCTCGGACGGGCTGGACGAGGACACGCTGCGCGCATGGGTGTCGCCGCCCCCGGAGGACCATGTGCTTCTTGCCCCCACGGCCTCAGAGCTGGAAGAAGCCTTTGAGGCGCTGGCGCGCGAACTGTTGGAAGCTGGCGCACGCAACGTGGTGGTGCGGGATATTCTGGGCCCGCAGTTCACCGTGCTGAGCGTAGAGCAGCCCAGCGTGGGCTGGGCCGAGGCGCAGGACGCGCGCACCGTGGTGTGGCGCATGGACGAACTGGCGGCCAACGCCCCGCAGACAGCCGTGCTGCGCATTGTGGCCCTGCACACGGGCGAGGGAAACGGAAACCTTGCGCTGAACGAGACGGCCACGCTTACCGCGGACGGCGGCGTAAGCATGCAGTTTGCCCCCCTTACCGTGTATGTAGACTGCGGCGAGCCCGCGGGCGAGATATGGCCAGAGCCCTGTGTGCCGGCGGCCTGTGTGTGCACTTCGGCCGGCGGCGTGGTGACGGCCGATGTGGGCACCGTCAGCATGGCGGGCACGGGCGGCCTGCTGATGATCAACGCGCGGCTGAAAAACGTATGCCCGGGCAAACGCATTCTGCTGGGCGTGTGGGTGACGCGCGAAACGCCGGACGGCTGCCAGATGTGCGGCTTCAAAAGCTACGAGCTGCAGCCCAACACCGGGACGGTTGTACGGGATATTGTGGTGAAGGGCCTGCGCTTTTTGCTGCCCCCGCCCGAGCCGGAAAGCTGCAGCTGCGGCGACAGCCAGTGCTACCAGGTGTATGCCGCCGCGCAGGCTGTGGACGAGGGCGCATGCCCGTGCATCCCGCAGGTTCTGTAAGCTTTTCCCCCGCAGCCGGGCAGGCCGCATGGCGCTGCCCGCCCTGCGTTCCCCCCCTTTCCAGGCGGGCGGTGCCGTGTGCGCCGCCCGCCTTTTTCTTTGGGGCGGCTGCGGTATGCCGGAATGCACGCATAGTTTGCACAAACGTCCATTTTTGCAGTGTGGATAGTGTAACAAAAAAACGGGCCGTGGTATAATAAAACCAAACTGCAGGGCGGGCCTGCGCGGCAGCGAAGGGCAGGCCCTGCGGCACAGACGCCGCACATTTGGCGCTGCGCCCCTGCAACGTGCACAGGCGCGGCGGCACGCGGCACAAAAAGCCAAAAACCTTGCGCGCCCGGGCTGTGCCCGCGCGCGTGCCGATAAAAAAGAAAAAGGAGCGTTGTACCATGATACTGAAAAACGGCCTTGTATTTACCGAAAATGCCGAGTTTGTGCCCGCGGACGTAGAGCTGGCGGGCGGCACCATTGTGAAAGTGGCCCCCGCCGGCACGCTGGAGGGGGAAGAGGTGCTGGACGTCTCGGGCAAATATGTGACGCCGGGCTTTGTGGATATTCACATCCACGGCTCGAAGGGCAGCGATTTCTGCGACGCCGGCGCCGAACACATCGAAACCATGTGCGAATATCTGGGCAGTGAGGGCGTCACCAGCTTTTGCGGCACCACCATGGCCTTTGACGAGCCCATCCTCACGAATATCCTCACCGTGGCAAAGCCCTATATCGGCAAAGAGACGGGCGGCGCCGTGCTGCGCGGCGTGAACATGGAGGGCCCGTTCATCAACAAGGCCAAAAAGGGCGCGCAGGCCGAAAAATATGTGATGGAACCGGACACCGCCATGTTCGACCGCCTGTACGAGCTGTGCGGCGGCGCCATCAAGCTGGTGGATATGGCCCCGGAGGTGAACGGCGCGCTGCCGTTCATTCAGCACGCCAGCAAAAAGTGCGTGGTGTCCATTGCGCACACCTGCGCCAATTACGATGAGGCCAAGGCCGCCTTTGAGGCGGGCGCCACGCATGTGACGCACCTGTTCAACGCCATGCCGCCGTTTGCGCACCGCGACCCCGGCGTGGTGGGCGCGGCCAGCGACTATGCCCAGCATGTAGAGATGATTTCGGACGGCATTCACCTGCACCCGGCCGTGGTGCGCAGCGTGTTCCGCCTGTTTGGCGACGAGCGCGTGTGCCTCATCAGCGATTCCATGCGCGCCGCGGGCATGCCCAACGGTGTGTACAGCCTGGGCGGCCAGACGGTGTACATGACAGACGGCAAAGCCACCCTGGAGGACGGCACCATTGCGGGCAGCGCCACCTGCCTGGCCGAGTGCTTCCGCCGTGCAGTGGGCTTTGGCGTCAAGCTGGAAAGCGCCCTGAGGGCCGCCACCATCAACCCGGCCAGGGCCGTGGGCCTGTTCGACACGCTGGGCAGCGTCACCGAGGGCAAACGCGCCGATGTGCTGGTGCTGGACAAAGCCCTTCAGCCCGAGCATATCTTCATTGGCGGCGTGAAAACAAAATAAGAAAGCGCACCCGGCGGGCGGCCTTGGCAGGCCGCCCGTTTTTTGGTACAATGGGCAACAGAAAAGCCCGCCGCGCGGCGGGCAAAACCATGCCGGAAGGGGAATGCCTTGTGCAGGTTGGGGCTGTAATTTGTGACATTGACGGCACACTGCTGCCCGCGGGGCGCAGCGCCATCAGCGCGCGCACGCGGCTGACGCTGCTGGCGCTGAAAAGCGCCGGGGTGCGCGTGGTGCTGGCCACGGGGCGCGCGCCGCAGGTGGCGCTGGCCGCGGCGGAAAAAATACCCTATGATGCGCTGGTGTGCGCGCAGGGCGCAGCCGTGCTGGAGGCGGGCGGCAGGCCCCGCGCCCTGCACACGCTGAGCGAACAGCAGATGTATGCCCTGGTGGATTTTTGTGAAAACGGCGAATGGCCGCTGAACTTCGTGTTCGACGAAGGGTATTTTGCCTATGTGGAATACGAGCGCATGCTGCGCGAGCTGCCGGAGGATGATATGCAGCGCCCCTGGCTGTTTGACGGGGAAGACCAGGACAAGCACCTGGCCGCCATGCCCTATGGCGCGTGCGCCTTCCTGCCGGAAAGTGCCGTGCGCGCCTTTGGGCAGAAATATGGCCACTTGGGCCTGTGCTTTGTGCCCTTTGCCCCCCATAAGTGGGATATTTACCCCGCCGGGGTAGAGAAAGCGGCCGCTGTGCAGGATATTCTGCAGGGCTGGGGCCTTGCCTGGCAGCAGGCGGCCGCCATTGGCGACGGCGAGGGCGACGTGTGCCTGCTGGAGAAGGCGGGCCTTTCGGCCGCCATGGAAAATGGATGCCAGGCGGCCAAGCGCGCGGCCTGGCACATTGCGCCCCCGGCGGAGGAGGACGGCGCGGCACAGTTTTTCAGCCAGCATATCCTGCGCGCGCTGCGCGAGGAGGAAAGCCGGCCCGGTGCGGGCGGCGCACAGCATGGCGTATGAGCGTTTCGGCCCGGTGTGGACGCCGCAAAGCCACACCCTTATTGTGGGCACCTGGCCCAGCCCCGAAAGCCGCAGGCAGAACTTTTATTATGGCCACCCGCGCAACCGTTTTTGGCCGCTTTTGGCCGGGCTGCTGGGCGCAGAGGTGCCGCGCACGGTAGAGGAAAAAACAGCCCTTGTGTGCGCCCATGGCCTGGCCCTGTGGGACACTGTGCAGCAGTGCACCATCACCGGCGCGCAGGACGCCACCATTCGCAACGTGACGCCCACAGACATTGCCTGGCTGTGTGCGGCCGCGCCCATCCGGCGCATTTTGTGCAACGGCGCCACGGCGTATACCCTGTGCATGACATACCACACCCTGCCGGGTGTGCAGGTGGTAAAGCTGCCCAGCACCAGCCCCGCCAACGCCGCCTGGACAATGGAAAAGCTGCGCGCGGCGTGGGCCCCTTATTTCTGAAGCGGCCTTTGCAGGCCTGAGAAACGCCGCGTGCGGCGCGCGCCGGAATGGCCGCGTGCCCCAGGCCGGGCGGCGTCAAGGGCCGTGGCCTGCCGGCGCCTTGTGCATGCATGTGTGCGCTGGCCGGGCGCTCCGCGCCGGAAAACAGACGAAAAAAGCCCGGTAATCCTGACGGATTACCGGGCTTTTTGAATGCGCTAGGCGGCAAAATTGTCAGCCCAAAACCGATGTTTTCTTGCGTCAACACGCCTAAGGCAGCCGGGTTTATTGTAGCACATTCTTGTGCGTTTGTCCTGCGTTAAGCGCGCCCGGCCCCGGTTTTTCCCGGCGCGCGCAGGGCCGCGCGCACCTCGCGCACGCCGTCGTTGCCCAGCGCAAACAGCGCCAGAAAATACACAAGGCCGCACGCCGCCCCGCCGCAGAAAAGCCACCCCGTGCCGGAAAGCGCCGCGCGCCCGGCGCGCGCCGCCAGCGCGCCGCACAAAGCGGCAAAGGCCATGGCGGCCCCGGGCTGCAACGCCCAGGCGCGCCAGTTCCAGCGCACGCCCGTCACCACCAGCAGGCGGCGCAGGTTCAACAGGCTGGTAAGCAGGTTTGAGCACACCATGATGAACAGAAAGCCCGGCATGCCCCAGCGCGGCACCAGCGCCGCCACGGCAACAAGGCGAAAGGCGGAATCCAGCACGGCATAGCGGAAGGTGGCAAGCTGTTCGCCCAGGCCCTTCAAAATGCCGTCCACCATGCTCTCCAGGTACATCAGGGGCATCAGCGGGCCCAGCACGCGCAAATACAGCCCAATTTCCCCGCTTTGGTATAACAGCATGCCAATCTCGCCCGAAAACAGGCAGAACAGTCCGCCCGCGGGCACACTGAGCACCACGGTGACCAGCAGCGTGCGCTGCACAAGGCGCTGCAGCGTTTTGCGCTCGCCGCGCTCGGCCGCGCGGGTGATCTCGGGCATCAGCAGGGTGCTGAGCGTGGCCAGAAACGAAAACGGAAAAAACACCACCGGCATGGCCATGCCGCGCAGCGCGCCGTACTGCGCAAGGCCCACCTCGCGGCTGGCCGCGGCCACGGCAAGGCAAGAGGGCACCATCACGTTTTCCACCGTGCGCAGAAAGCTGGTGAGGTATTGGTTGGCCGCAATGGGCGCAAGCCCCTGCACAATGGCCCACGGCGGCAGGTGCGGCTTTTGCGGTGGGCCCAGAGTGCGCCTGGCCCTGCCCCAGCACGCCATCATATAGCACCAGCTTGCCGCCTCGCTTACCGTGTTGCCCACCACGGCGGCGGCGCAGGCCGCCGCAAGGCCGTGGGGCACGGCGCGCGCCAGCAGCAGCACCACCACGCTGATGCGCACCGCCTGTTCAAACAGCTGCGCCAGCGCGTTGGGCCGCACGCGGCGCACGGCCAGAAAATAGCCGCGCAGCACCGCGCTAAGCGCCATAAACGGCAGGCTGGGCGCCAGAAGGCGCAGCGCCGGCACGGCGCGCAGGTCTTTCAGCCACCACTGGGCCGCCGGGCGCGCCAGGGCAAACTGCGCCAGGCCGCACAAAAGCCCCAGCGCCAGGGCCAGCGCCAGCATGCGGCGCATCACCGGGCGCACGGCGCCCGGCCGCCCGCGCGCAAGGCACTGGGCGCACAGCCGTGTGGCCGTGACGGAAAGGCCCGCCGTGGCCAGCGTGACGGAAAGGTTATACACCGTAAAAATAAGCTGGTAAACACCCATGCCCCCGGCGCCAAGCTGCCCCGCCACATACACGCGCAGCACCATGCCCGCCGCGCGCAGCACAAGGCCCGTGCCCGTGAGAATGGCCGCGCTTTTCACATAGCCCGTTTTGCGCATGCCGTGCCCCCCCTCTCCCTTCCATGGTACGGGCAAGGGGGATGTCCATATGCAGAACATGCAGAAAAAACGGCGAGGCGCAACATATAAGCAGGCGTCAAAGCAGCACGCTTTCGCACAGGGGGGCACAGCGGTTGCCGGGAAAACGACTGTATGCTGCGTCCCGCTTCCGTTCTTCTCTATCTGTTTTCAGTTTGACCTTTTTATTCAAGCAATACACCCCCCTCAGTCAAAAGGGGGCTGTAAACACTCGATAATTTGACAAATCAATTCTTATAGACTATAAACCCAAACTCTAT
>UREN01000016.1 GCA_900546885.1 uncultured Oscillospiraceae bacterium | reverse complement strand
GAACAGCGTGTTCCCGGCGCAGCCTGTTTTTCTGTTTTACTCGTCCGTTTCTACCAAGCGCACATAGCGGCGCAGCGGATATTCACCATCGTGTGCTTCCCCGCACAGGGTGTGCGACATGGAACCCGCGCGCGTAATGCGCACAACGCCGCACCTGGCAAGGGCCTGCGCCAGCGCGGCCCGCTTTTCCGGCGCACACACAAGCCCTGCCGTTTGCAGCCGCCCCTGGGCCCCGCGCAGCACCGGCGCCATTTTTCCGGCCGGCAGGCGCTTGACAAGGCAGCTTGCAAACATCTCGGACAATTCCAGCTCGTGGTCTTCGCAAGCCACAAGCTGGCAAAGCCTGCCGGAATAAATGCGGCGCCCCGCCTGCGCGCCTGTGCCGAAGGCCGCATGCTCCAGCATAGCTGCATAGCGGCGCAGGGTAACCTGTGCGCGGGTACCAATCTCCTCCGGCGGGCCCGCCTGCGCGGCCGCCTCCAGAATGGGCAAAAATTCCTCACAGAAGGCATATACCTGCCCCATGTCCTCCGTGTCCAGAAAAATCACCTGGCACGAACTGCACAAAAGCTGGCGCGTGCTTATGATATGTGCGGCAAGCTGTGCCAGCTCGCGGGCTTTGTCCTCATAGCCGGAAAGGTAGGCAAAGCTGAGGCGGTGGCCCCACTCTATCAGCTTGGCGCCCACAGGCGCCATCTGCCGCACGGCTGCCACAGCCGCGTCGCCGCCCCACACCACAATGCCATCGCTGTACGCCGCCATCTGCCGCATGGCGGCAATGTCGCTGGACGGCGTATCGAACACATAGATAAAATCTGCCAGCTCCGGCGCAAGGCCAATCAGCGTCTGCACAAGCTCCAGCGAGAGGCCGCCGTCGGCCTGCGGAAGTTTCAAAATATTGATGTTGCCTGTCACAAGGCCCTCGGCCAGGCTCAGCACAGGCAGGCCGTCCGCATTGCCGGCCGCAATGTGCATCAGAACGCCCAGCGGGTGCAGCCGCACCGTGCGGCGCCCCTTTTCCAGCGGCGGGGCCAGGGTGCGCGGTGCAAAGGGCTGCGGGCCAAGCTCGGTGCTCAGGCGGTATTCCACGCTTTCCCGGCGCAGCATGCACACTGCCTGCGCCAGCTGCTGCGCCGTAATGCCCAGCGCCAGCGCGCGCCGGGCAAAACTGCCTGTCTCTATTTGGCGCGCCAGCGCGTCCAGCGCAGCCACCACAGTGTCTGCGGGCAGGCTTTTCTGTGTGCGGGCCGCGTCTATCTCGCTTCCCATGCGCTGCAATATCTCTTCCTGGCAGCTGTGTTCATACAGCTGTCCCCTTGCCAGAATCATATTGCCGCCCCCTTCAAAAGCTCTGCCGCGCCGGCGGCACACGTTTTAATCTCTTTCATGCCCACGCGGCCCAATATCTCCAAATAGGGCGCGCGCAAGCCGCAGCCGCATTCCTCCCCATTGTGCAGCACACCCAAATCATCTGTGATGACGCTGGTGACAGGCGTGGCTTTCACCATGGGGGTGATGAGGTTCACAAGGCCCGGCTGGCCGTTCGGCACAGGCTGCAGGGTGTTTACGTCACGGATTATCACTCGGCTATACACTGGCACATGAAAGTGATGGCGCGGGCAGTCACAGTATAAAATGGGGTGTTCCACTGCGCCGAAAAACTCCACCACATGTGTTTCCGGAATGCCCAGCACTTTCTGTGCCAGTTCATACAGCACTTCCTTTTCCACACGCTGGGTGTAAAACTGTTTCCACCCGCCGCCCAGCATCATCAGCGAGCCCTCCGGCAGCTGCACGCGGACGCCCTGTTCCCGCATTTGGCTGAGCATAAAATAAGTGTAAGAGGGAAACCCCATGAAGCGCACAGGAAAGCGTGCGCGCGCATACCGCAGCACGGCCTGCACCACGCACGCCATGTCCGGCTCGTAACCGTTTTCGCCATATTTCAATGCAAAGGTGCGGCTTAGCGCCGGGCTGAACAGTGTGGCGCCGTATGCGGTTTTGGTTACGGCCGTATGGTTGCCCCGGTGCGGCTGATAACCCAGAATGATATAGTGTGCCGGGCAGGCGGAAAGAAGGCCGCGCCAGCGCGCCACGCGCAGCACCATATGCAGCCCGCACCACAGCCCGCTTGCCTCGAAAGCAATGTGGCTCATGCTTCCCTGCGTGCCGGAAGACGTGGCGTGAATCAGCGCGCGGTGCCGCGGCATGGAATAGACCTCGTGCTTTTTGAAAAACACAGTGGGCAATGCGGGCAGCGCTGCAAGCGCCTGCGGCGTGCGCAGGCTTTCCGGCGAAAAGCCCATGTGTTGCAGCACGTTGCCATACGCTTCGCAGTGCGCGGCATGAAACGCGCAGTTTTCCCGCACAGCATCCACAAACAGTTGCTGCGTGCCCTCCACATCGTAGGCATCGCCCCAGGCAAATAGCTTCTCGCGGCTTCCCACAATAAAGCCCCCTTTCGGCCGTCGTTTTTCTTGATATTAGCATAAAAGCACGGCCTGCGCACCTGTTTTGGATGGTTTGTAAAGGAATCGAAACATTTAAAAAGGGCGCCGGCCAAAGCCCGCTTTCGGCACTGCCGCCATCTTCCCCAATGCCCCAAAAAGCAGCCGGCCCTGTGGGCGGCCGCCCTGAAAACTTCGAATCCAATCCAGTCTCCGCTTAGGCTAAGCTTTGGTCTAAGCTGGTCTAAGCGTTTTGCCTTTTTTCCCGTCTTTTTTCTTCCTCTTTTGGCCGAAAACAAAAACGAAAAAACCGCATAACCAAGCCATTTCTGGCCCAATTACGCGGTTTTTTCAATGGTCCGAGTGGCGAGAGTCGAACTCACGGCCTCTTGAACCCCATTCAAGCGCGCTACCAAACTGCGCTACACCCGGACATTTGCCGCTTTTTGCGGCAAGTGATATTATACGATGCTATCGAACATTTGTCAAGCAGTTTTTCTCCTGATAGCCTGAGAAGTTTTGCCCTGCCGCATGCGGCGGAGCCTGGCGGTACCGCTCGTAGCAATATTGAATCAGTGCATTGCGCTTTACAATGCCGATAAAACTGTTTTTGCCGTCTATGACGGGCACAAAGTTCTGCCGCATAGCGGCATGAATAAGGTGGTCGATGTCCGTATCGATGGGCACACACGCATAGTCGTGTTTGCGCGGGATAGACATCAGCGGCGTGTCTTCGGCAGAGGAAAGGTCCAGCCCGGCGTTATTTTTAATAAACCACAAAAGGTCGCCTTCCGTCACGGTGCCCACATATTCGCCCGCACGGTTGAGAATGGGAATGGAGGAATATCGGTGATATTCCATCTTTTCAAGGGCCTGACGAAGGGTAAAATCGTTGTATAAGTAAGCTACCTCAGCTTTTGGTGTGAGAAAATAGAACAGGTTCATGATGCTGATATGACCCCTTTACCGTTTTTTTCGCCGCGCCCGGCGGGCGCAGCGGGGAATTTGCTTTCGGAACCCAGTAACATTATAACACAGCCGACGTTTTTTTCCATGAATGAATTGTAAAATACCCCTCTGATTTGATATGATAAGAAAAGTTTCTAAAATAGCTACAGAAAGGTGTCTTTCTTTTGCCTGAATATCCCCTTTGCAAAAACCGGTTCTACAGGCTGTGCCGCGCGGTATTTTTCTGGTGCACGGCGCTTAGCTTTTCGCTGCTTGCCGTGTGCAGCATTGTAGTGACGGCCTATTTCCCCGAAGATTATACCGAAATTCCCTTTCTCTCGTTTTCCGCCATGCCCTGGGTGGCGCTGGGCTGCGGCGCCGTGTGTGCCGCAGGCGTTTGGCTGGCGAAGTGCCTGCATCATGTGCCGCCCTTTGCTTTAAAGCTGGCAACGTGCCTGTGCGTATTTGCTGTCAGCGCCATATGGGCCTGGTTCAACGGCGCCGCGCCAGAGGCAGACCGCGCCATGGTGTGCAACGGCGCCAGCAACCTGCTTGCGGGCGATTACAGCCTGCTGCGCCCGCTGGCCTATTATTCCCAGTTTCCCTATCAGCTGGGCACCACGCTGTGGGCGGCCCTATTGGCACAACTGTTCGGCATGGGCCACCACTTTTTTGCTTTCGAGGTGTGCAATGCACTGTTTGCCGCCCTGCTCACCTGGTTCTTGCTGGGCATCACCCAGCTTTTGACGGAAAGCCGCGCCGCCCTTACCGCATGTGCGGCGCTTTGCATCGCCACATTTCCCACTGCCCTTTTCAGCACATTTATCTACGGCACCCTGGCTTCTGCCGCCTGCTGCGCGGGGGCCGTGTACTATGCCATGCAGGCGGTGCGCGGCGGGCGGTGGCGCCACTATCTTGCGGCATGCTGCCTGATGGCGCTTGCCATTCTGGCCAAGCCCAACAGCGCGGTGTTTCTTGTGGGGCTGGGCCTGCTGTATGCGCTGGCGGCGCTGCGCCAAAGGAAGGCGCGCCCGCTGGCCGGGCTGGCGCTGACAGTGTCGCTGTGCCTTGCGGCCAGCGAAGCCATGCTGCTGGGTATGGAAGCGGTAAGCGGCTTTGACCTTCACAGCGGCGAGCCGTTTACCGCCTGGATTGCCATGGGCCTTCAGGAAGGGCCGCTGGGGCCCGGCTGGTTCAACCAGTACAACGATATTTTGTATGTTTTGCACCAGGGGGACGGCGCTGCCATCACGGCCGAAGCCTGGGAAATGATCAAAGCGCGCTGCCTTACATTTGTGCAAAGCCCCGGCTACGCCGCGCACTTTTTCGGTTTAAAAACGCTGACACAGTGGTGCGAGCCCACCTACGCATCGTTCTGGGCAAGCTGCAGCGCCCTGCTGGACAACCTTGCGCCTGCGGCCATCCGTGCCTTTTATGCCGGGCCCATGCACCACGCCGCCGTGTTTGCAGCCGATGTGGTGCAGGCGCTCACCTATTCCGGCGCCGCGGCCGCACTGTGGCTGCGCCGCCGCAGCTGGAGCGCAGAGGCGCTGATTCCCGCTGTGATTGTGTTTGGAGGGTTCGTGTTTCATACGTTCTGGGAGGCGAAAAGCCTGTATATCTGGAGTTATGCCGTCATGATGATTCCCTATGCGGCAGCGGGCCTTCCCGCCGCATATTCCGCCGTGGCCAAACGCCTGAGGGCAAGACGTGCCTGCGCACAGAAATAGCAGCGCCGGGCGGCCCGCGCGGCGGCAGGCCCATGCCCAGGCCGGTGAAATTGAAAAGGCAGGCGCTGTGCGCCTGCCTTTTTGTTTGCTTTTTTCTGTCTTATTTCAATGCATCCCGCAGCGCCTGCGCTGTCTGGGCGGCATCTTCGCTCATCACCAGCATCACTTCCCCGCCGGGCAGCGTCTCGATGACGGCATTTTGCGCAATGGTATATTGATCCTGCAAATACTGTTCAAAGGCACTGCGCTGTGCCGCTACATAACTCTCCAGCGCGGCCTGCACGTCTTCCGCCCTGCCCTCTGCAGGCACAAAAATGCCCACAGCATAGGCGCGCACGTTCATCAGCGACATGCTCATGGCATATTCGGAAAGCATATCCTCTTCCAGCCCAAGCGTGCTGAGCATCATGGGCACCGTGGATGCAGCATCCTCGTCCGAAACATCATACGGGTTCAGGCCAAGGCTTACTGGGCCGCCCGTTTTCCAGGTATAGATGGCATCATTCTCGTTTTCTTCGCTGCTGCGCGCATTGATAATGGCCTGCACATAGTCTTTCTCCTGCGCAGAGCTGCTGCTGGCCGGCGCGCCGCACGCGGCCAGCATGCACACGGCAAGCAGCATACAAATCAGGTGAATCCATTGCTTTTTCATATTTGTTCTCCGTTCCTTCCGCGGTTTTGCGCGGCATGTTGCACCGTCCTGGCCATAGTATGGCAGCCCGGCGCCCTTTCATGCATGCGCAGGGGGAAGTATACCATGTTTTTCCTCGAAATGGAAGCCCTTGCCTGCAACCTTTTTTCGCCTTTACAACAGCCCCAGCGCCTGTTTCAAACACAAAATGCGCAAAACAGAGGCATCCACCTGCGCCTGGTCAATCACGCCGTGCCGCACAGCCTCAACCACGGCAGGCACCTGCACTTCAAATTCCGTGCAGCACAGAAGGTCATTGCCTGCCAGCACAGCCTGCACGGCGGCATCAGCGGGGCCCATAAAGTCCCGGATGCCGCGCATATACAGGTCGTCTGTCACAATCACACCGGAAAACCCAAGCTCCTGCCGTAAAATTTCGTGCACGCGGGGCGAAAGTGAGGCGGGCATACTGGCGTCCATACACTCCACAATGTTGTGACACACCAGCACCACATTGGCCCCTGCCTCAATGCCCGCACGAAAGGGCACAAAATCTGCCTGTTCAAACGTTTCATAGCTGCGCATGTCATGTGCAATGCCGGTGTGGGTATCGGCATTGTTCCCATAGCCGGGGAAATGCTTCAGCACACTGGCCACCCCCTGCCCGGCCATGGCCTGCACCACTTCGCGGGCATATGCTGCCGTTTGCTGCGGCCCCTGGCCCAGGGTGCGCGCATAGATAAAATCGCTTTCCTCCGTGCTTACATCGCACACGGGCGCAAAGTTCATATTGATGCCAAGGCCGCGCAGAAAAGCGCATTTTTCCAAGGTGTCCCGCCGCACGGCCGCCAGCCCGTCCGCTTGATACAGCTGCTGGGGCGACGGAAACGGCGCGGCGCGGAATGCGGAAAAGCGGCTGATGCGGTTGATGGCGCCGCCCTCTTCATCTACGCCAATAAACAGCGGCACTGTGGCCGCCGCCTGATAGCTGGCAATTTCGGCGGCCGCTGTCTGCGGCGTTCTGCCCTCAAAATCTTCTGAAAAAAGCAGATAACCGCCCAGATGATATTCCGCTGCCTTTTGCGCGGCATCCCGACGTGGGCAGCGCACCAGGAACATCTGGCCCACCTTTTCCTCCAGCGTCATCCCGGCAAGAAGCTGCTGCAGCTCATCTATTCCATCGTTTGGCGCCTGCTGCGCCGGCGCAGGCTCACTTGGCGCCGTCTGCACGCTGCCTGCCTGCGCGCTGTTTGCCTGCGCGCTGCTTGCCTCGCTGTTGCTTACATGGGCAGCACGCGGGGCAAGCACAGCCCATGCTGCCGCGCCGCAAAGCGCCAGCACAGCCGCAGCCAGTGCCCATGCTTTCTTTTTGCCCTGCCGCTGCCGTTTCCTGCCCGCCATAGGCCCGCGGCCCCCTTTCTGTTTTTCGGCCTGTGGTGCAGCCCACTGTGCGCATAGCACCGTTTTTTACAGTATACCATATATCTTGCTGCAAGTGCAGCGCCCATGGAAACAGAAACAGCCCTGATTGCAGCGTGCCGCTGCAATCAGGGCTGTTTTGGTTGGGCCAGCTGGATTCGAACCAGCGCAGTGACGGAGTCAAAGTCCGTTGCCTTACCGCTTGGCGATGGCCCAATATGGCAGGAACGGCCAACCCAAGCGGATTCGCCGTTCCTGTAAATGGGGTGGGTAATGGGACTCGAACCCACGACACCCAGATCCACAATCTGGTGCTCTAACCAACTGAACTACACCCACCATATTTGGTGCGCCCAAAGGGACTCGAACCCCCGACCCACTGCTTAGAAGGCAGTTGCTCTATCCTGCTGAGCTATAGGCGCGTATCTGAGTCTCCAAAGTTCCGCCTATCCATCTTACAATAGCAGGGCGCAAAAGTCAAGAACAAATTGCCCGGCAAGGCAAAAAAATGCCCGCGGCCGGCTTTCGGCGCTTTGCCGGGCAGCGGGCCGCTGCCCGGCAAAGCGCGCGCCAAACGCGGCTTATGCCTCTTCTGTCTCGCTGCCCTGGGGCAGGGCCGTCACCGTGCGCAGCTTGCGCTGAATTTGCCGCGTGCGCACACCCACCAGTTTTTCCAGGTCTGCCCCGGCAAGTTCAATTCGCTTTTGGGCCTGGGCCAGCGCCTCGCCAAACGTTTCAAATTCGCTTTTTACCGCGCCCAGCACCTGCCACACCTCGCTGGAACGCTTTTGAATGGCCAGGGTGCGAAAGCCCATCTGCAGGCTGTTCAGCAGCGCCGCCATGGTGGTGGGCCCCGCCAGCACCACCTTGTATTGCGTCTGCAGGCTTTCTACCATGCCGCGGCGCACAAGTTCGGCATACAGGCCCTCAATGGGCACAAACATCACGCCAAACTCGGTGGTTTCCGGCACATGCACATATTTGGTGTGGATATCTTTTGCAAAGGTCTTCACGCGCTGTTCCAGCGCCTTGGCAGTTGCCTCCACCTGGGCGGCGTCGGCCGCGTCATAAGCCTCCAGCAATGCGCCGTAGGCGTCCGCCGGAAACTTGGCGTCAATGGGCAGCCACACGGGCTCTTCCCCATCGCCCGGCAAACGCACGGCATACTCTACCCGTTCGGCGCTGCCGCGCACGGTGGCAACGTTCTCGGCATACTGTTCGGGCGAAAGAATCTGCTCTAAAATAGCGCCAAGCTGAATCTCCCCCAGAATCCCGCGCGTTTTTACATTGCTGAGCACTTTTTTCAAATCTCCCACGCCGGCCGCCAGTGTCTGCATCTCGCCAAGGCCCTTGTACACGCTTTCCAATTGTTCCGACACACGCGAAAAAGATTGCCGCAGCTTTTCGTCCAGTGTCTTTTGCAGCTTCTCGTCTACCGTGCGGCGCATCTCGTCCAGCTTTTTGGCGTTGTCTGCCTGCATGGAAGAAATGCGTGTCTCCATGGTGGTGCGGATATTTTCCAGCTTTTGCTCGCTTTCCACTGCCGAATTCTTCATGCGCGTCTCTACAAGCTGAAGCTGGTCCGTCACCGTTTTCTGCAAAGTGGCCTGGCGCTGGGCAAGCTGCTCGGTAAGCTCGCGGATACGCGTGTTCTGCGCGTCCGACGCCTGCTTTTGTGCCTCTGCCTGCAGCTGTGCCGTTGTTTGAATGGCGCTGTGCACGTTTGCCACCAGCTCGGTGCGCACTTCCCGCAGCTCGCCGCCAATTTCGTCCCGAAGGCGGGCAATGTCCTGCCCTGTCACCGCCTGTTTTTGCCGTGTCAGCAGGCAAAGCAGCGCCAGCAAAGCGGCAGCGCCGCTTAAAACCAGCGTGATGATGTCTAATGTCATGGTGTGTCCCCTTCCCTTGCATGCGCCCGGGCGCACGCTCATAGATATAGTATACGAGGAACAGCGAAATTGCGCAATATGGAAAAAGGCGGCGAAATATGATGTTCACAAGAAAACGGTATCTTCGCAAGCTGTGGTTTCTGGCAGGGGTTATGGCAGCGGCGGTAATCGCCGGCGCCATTGTGACGCACCGCCAGCCCGAGGCATTGTGCCGCAATGAAGACCTGGTATATTTCATGCAGGCGATGGAACAGGAAGCCGATGCAGATGATGGCGGCCCCGGGGAGGAAAAGGTGGTATACCTCACCTTTGACGATGGCCCCAGCAAGGTGACCGGGGATATTCTGGATATTTTGAAAGAAGAGGGCGTGCCGGCCACCTTTTTTGTCATAGCGGCCGAAAATAACGAGGAATATCTGCCCGTGTTGTCGCGCACGGCCAGCGAAGGCCATCTGATTGCCCTGCACAGCGGCAGCCACCGGTACAGCGAAATTTATGCCAGCCCCGAGGCCTTCTGGCAGGACCTTGCTGAACTGCGCGAAAAGCTGACGCCTTATGTGGGCAATGCGCAAATGAACATTCTGCGTTTTCCCGGCGGCAGCACCAACACGGTAAGCCGGAAATACGGCGGAAGCGGTATTATGAAAGAACTGAAGGCCCAGGCCGAAACGTATGGCTTTCGTTATATAGATTGGAACGTATGCGCCAACGACGCCATCGGCGGCCGCCATTCCGCGTCAGATATCTATAAAAATGTGGTGGAAGAGGCGGTTCAGCACAACACCTGTGTTGTGCTGATGCATGACACAAAAAAAGAGACCGTGCAGGCGCTGGGCGACATTATCCGCTGGTTCAAGCAGGCGGGCTATCGCTTCGACACGGTGGACCACATGCCCAAAAGCTCCTAAGTGCGGCCTTCTGCGGCAAACAGGGCAGGGCCCCGGCTTTCGCCGGGGCCCTGCCCTGTTTGCATTCTGGTTTGGGGGGCGTGCTTTGGCCGCCTGGGGCGCGGCACACCTGTTTTCGCAGGCCCCTTTGGCACAGCGCCGTCAGTTCAAAAGCATGCGGTCGTTGGCAAAGCCGCCGCTGCTTGCGGCCTCAAACTTTGCCAGCAGGTCGGAAACGTGCAGCTGCGCCTTTTCTTCCCCCTGTACGTCATAAATAATTTCACCCTCGTGCATCATCACAAGGCGGTTTCCATATTTGATGGCGTCTTTCATGTTGTGCGTAATCATCAGAGTGGTAAGGCGGTTTTCCTGCACAAGCTGGGCGGAAAGTGCCAGCACCTTGGCGGCTGTTTTCGGGTCCAGCGCGGCGGTGTGTTCGTCCAATAAAAGCAGCTTTGGCTTTTGCAGCGTGGCCATCAAAAGCGTCAGTGCCTGGCGCTGGCCGCCGCTCAGCAGGCCCACTTTGGCGGTAAGGCGTTCATCCAGCCCAAGGCCCAGCGGCTTTAAAAGCTGCTTATATTCCTCGCGCTCTTCACGCGTGATGCCGGTGCGCAGGGTGCGCGGCTGGCCGCGGCGCCTGGCAAGGGCCAGGTTTTCTTCTATCTGCATGGTGGCGGCAGTGCCCGTCATAGGGTCCTGAAACACGCGGCCAATGTACTTTGCACGCTTGTGCTCGGAAAGGCCCGTCACATCCACCCCGTCAATTACAATGCGCCCCGCATCCACCGGCCACACGCCCGCCACCGCGTTCAGCAGGGTGGATTTTCCCGCCCCGTTGCCGCCAATGACGGTGACAAAATCGCCCTCGTTCAGCTTCAGGCTAAGCCCCTGCAGCGCCTTCTTTTCGTTGACGGTGCCCGCGTTGAACGTCTTATAAATCCGGCTCACTTCAAGCACGTTCGCCGCCCCCTTTCCGCTGGCCTTTGCCATGTTTTGTAAAGTAGCGCCCCTTCCAGTAGGGAATGGCCAGGAACAGCGCCACCACCAGCGCGGTGAGCAGCTTGAGGTCGTCTGTGGAAAGGCCCATGCGCAGCACCACCTGAATAACCACATAGTACACCACTGCGCCAATGACAGAGGCAAACAGCTTCAGGGCAAAGTTGTGGAACACCCGGCTGAAAATCACCTCGCCGATGATAACGGCCGCAAGGCCAATGACGATGGCGCCACGGCCCATGTTGATGTCGGAAAAGCCCTGGTACTGCGCAAGCAGCGCGCCCGAAAGCGCCACAAGGCCGTTCGATATCATCAGCCCCAGCACCTTGGCAAAGCTGGTGTTGATGCCCTGGGCCCGGGCCATGGCCTCGTTTGCGCCCGTGGCGCGCAGCGAACAGCCGCTCTCTGTGCCAAAATACCAGTACATCAGCCCTATCACAATGGCCACCGCCAGCGCCAGCACAAAAATGGGGTTCGAGAGCCCCGCCTCGCGCACATAGCGCGCGCTGACCAAAAGGTCGTATTTGTCCACGCTGACAGGCAGGTTCGCCTTGCCTGCGCCCGTGCCAAAGCCCATCACGCGCAGGTTCACCGAATACAGCGCCAGCTGTGTCAAAATGCCCGCCAAAATGGGCGGAATACCGCACGCGGTGTGCAACAGGCCCGTGGCCATGCCCGCCAGCATGCCCGCAGCCACGGCGGCCGCCATGGCCGCCCACACCGGGCAGCCGTTCAGCACCAGCAGCACACACACCGCGCCGCCCGTGCCAAGGCTGCCGTCCACCGTCAGGTCTGCCACGTCCAGAATGCGGTAGGTGATATACACGCCCATTGCCATAATGCCCCAAATGAGGCCCTGGGCCGCGGCACCAGGCATCGAGTTGAGCAGGCCCATGATAAAATCCATTTTTCTGTCCCCCTACAAAACCGGTTTGCACACGCAAAAGGGCGGGCCGCTTTCGCGGCGCCCGCATAGCCCACTGCACATGTTATGGTTGTAAGTATAGCAAAAAGCAGGGGAAAAGAAAAGCCTCCCCTGCTTTCGCCTCTTTGCGCGCCAGCGCCAAACGCCAATCACGCCTCTGCAATGGCCTCATAGCCCTCGGGCGGGGTGATATTCAGCGCCTCGCAGTTGGCGGCGTTATATTTCTTTGTTGCGCTGGCAGCCGTGCCCACCGGCATGGTGGAGACATCGGCCCCATATGTCAAAATCTCATATGCCATCTCGCCGGTGGCATAGCCAAGGTCGTAGTAATCTATGCTTAGCGTGGCCACACCGCAGCCGCGGCAGATGCCCTCTTCCCCGGCGATAACGGGCACGCCTGCGGGCAGCACCACATTGGCAATGGCCTCGGTGTTAGAGGCCGCCGTGTTGTCTGTTGGGATATAAATGACGTCACAGGCGTCACAGGCGGCCTGCGTTACACTGGCCACATCGTTGGTGTCTGTAAAGGCGAACCATTCCACCGTGTAACCATACTCTTGCAGGTAACTTTCAATCTGCGTGCACTGGTACACCGAGTTTGGCTCTGCCGAACAATACAGCAGGCCCACTGTCCCGGCGTCCGGGAACATCTCGTTCAGCATGGCGGCCTGTTCGTCCAGCGGGGCAAGGTCCGACGTGCCCGAGACATTGGTGCCCACCGTGCCCGTCCAGTTATCCAGTTCCAGCGCGGTGGCATAATCTGTCACCGAGGTGCCCAGCACGGGCACATCCGCCGTGGCGGCAGCCGCCGCCTGCAACGGCGCTGTGGCATTGGCCAAAATCAGGTCTACCCCGGTGGACAAAAAGCCGTTGACGATGGTGGAACAGTTGGCCGAATCGCCCGAGGCGTTGCCCTCTTCAAACTTGACGGCATCGCCCAGCTTCTCTGTCAGGGCGTCTTTAAAGCCCTGGGTGGCGGCATCCAGCGCGTCATGCTGCACCAGCTGGCAGATGCCCACCGTATAGCTGGCCGCCGTGGGCCCCGCCGCAGAAGAGCCATCCGTTCCCTCAGAAGCAGGTGTGCTGCCGCAGGCTGCAAGGCTGGCCGCAAGGGCCGCCGCAAGCAAGGCAGATACAAACTTTTTCATCTTATTTCCCCCCACATACGGCGCAAGGCACGCCGTTTGCTTTATTGCAATAAAGTATAGCACAGCCAACCCGCTGTGCCAAGTGACGGAAAGCACTAAAAAACCGGCTTTACCAAGCCGTTTTTTGCTTTTTTATACAGCCTGTAACGCCGCTGCACACCGCCAGCGGATGTGAATTTATGAAAAAAATGCAAATTTTCCCGTTTTGAAGCGGCACAGCGGGGTTTCACAATTGTAAATGCGGCCGCATTGTTGTATACTATGACAAGTGAATGGCTGCGGCGCAGAAAAGGGCTGGCCCGTGCCGCGGCCTCGCTTTTGAGGAAAAGGAGGCTGCGCCTTGTTCGGCTATGTGCTGCCCTGTAAACCGGAACTGAAAGTGCGGGAGTGGACGCGCTACCGTGCGTATTACTGCGGGCTGTGCAAAGAGCTTGGGCGTGAATACGGCCTGTTTTCCCGGTTTTTGCTGAATTACGACCTTGTGCTGCTTGCCCTGTGTGCAGACGCAGCCCGCGGCGAGGCGCCCGCCGCCTGCAGCGAGCGGTGCATTGCCAGCGCGGCAAAGCACCCGGTGCTGCCCGCCTCTACCGGCACGCGCCTTGCGGCCAGCGCCCTGGCGCTGACAGCCTATTACAAGCTGACGGACGATTTGCACGACGAGCCGTTTTTCAAGCGTTTGCCCAAGTGGTGCCTGCGGCCGTTTATTGGCCATTTCCGCAAGCGGGCCGCGAAGGTGATGCCGCAGGCGGACAATGTGTTCCGCACGGCAAGCGCCGCGCAGGCTGCGCTGGAACAGCGCGGCTGCCAAAATGAGGACGAGGCCGCCGAGCCCACCGCACAGATGACACAGGCCCTGTTTGCCGCCGCTGCGCCCCAGGGCGCCGGGCAGGCAGATTTTGCCCGCATGGGCTATTTCCTTGGCAAAATCATCTATTACCTGGACGCCGCGCAGGATTTTGAAGCCGACGCAAAAGCCGGCGCCTATAACGTTTTTCGCCTGCGCGGGCTGGACATGCAGGCTGCACACAGCCGTGCCAAAACTTTGTGCCGCCTGTGCGCAGCGCAGCTTGCCCAGCATTACAACGCCGCCTGCGAGGCCCTGCCAGGCCTGGCAGACCCTATTTTGCAGAACATTCTCTTTCTTGGGCTTCCGGGCAGCATTGCCCGCGCGGGCCTTCCTGCCCAGCGCAGGCCTCAGCCCGCTGCATAAAGCCCGTGTAAATTGAACAAACAAAAGCAAATGTAAAGGAGCATCTCATGGATACCAACAACGCATACCGTGTGCTTGGCCTTGCGCCCGGCGCAAGCGAAGACGAAGTGAAAGCTGCATACCGTGCGCTGGCACAGCAGTATGCGCCCGAAGCAAAACCCGAAGGCCCCGAGCGCAAAGAGGCCGAGGCACGCATGGCTGAACTGAACGAAGCCTTTGACACATTGATTAGCGTGCTGCGCACGGGCGTGAACCACACGCAGCAGGCGGCCCAGGGCTCGCCAGACCGCGCGGCTGCCTACCGCGCCATCCGCCAGATGATCGATTCCGGCAATGTCGATGGCGCGCTGGCCCAGCTGGGCGCCATGACGGGCGGCGCAAACGACGCCGAGTGGAATTTTTTGATGGGCAGCGCCTATTATTACAAGGGCTGGCTGGCCGAGGCCATGCGCTATTTTGAGGCCGCCTGCCGCCTTGCGCCGAACAACCGCGAATATGAGGCCGCTCTGCGCAATTTGCAGAACAATGCAGCCGGGGCTATGCCCGGCAACCCCTACGGCGCACAGGGCCCCTATGGCACGCAGGCCGTAGGCTGTTCGTGCTGTGACATGTGCATGGCCATGGCCTGTATGGATATGTGCTGCAGCTGCGGGCGGGGCGGCTGCTGATGCACCGCCAAAGCGAAAGCCGGCGCATTGCCCTGGGTGGCGTGTTTGGCGCGCTGGCCCTTGCGTTGATGCTGGCGGGCGGTTTTCTGCCTCTGGCCACCTTTGCCGCCCCTGCCTTTGCGGGCCTGCTGCTTGTGCCGGTGGCCATTGAGTGCGGCGTAAAAGCCGGCCTGCTTGCGTATGCCGCCATTGGCCTGCTTGCGCTGTTTCTGGTGGCAGATAAAGAGATGGCGCTTATTTTTCTGTTTTTCCTGGGCTTTTACCCGCTTGCCAAAATAGGCCTTGAAAAGCTGCGCCGCCCTGCTGTGCGCTGGGCTTCGAAATTTGCGCTGTTCAACGCCTGTGTGTTGAGCATGTATGCCATCATCCTGTTTGTGTTTCCGTTGCCTGCGGTGGTGCTGGAGTTTGAAGGGATGGGGCAGGTGTTCATCTTTTTCTTGCTGGCGCTGGCAAACCTTACATTTTTGCTTTACGACAAGGCCATCGAGCGCCTGACGGCGCTGTATTGCTGCAAAATTCGAAATAAGCTGCTGCGCTGAGGGCCGCTTTTCGGCCTGCGCGGCAGTTTTATATTTTGGGAGGTAACCCTTTATGGAGCTTCGAAACAGCGTGAAAACGCTGAATTATGTAAAAAAATTCCTTCTGCGCGAGACGGACGGCATTTTGCCCTACCCGGTGCGCGTGCAAAAGCCGGTGCCCCGGGGCCACACGGGCACATCCCTGCCGCGCGTGGCGCCCGCAGAAGTGGGGGTGCCGCCCAAGGCGCTGGAAGAGTTTGTGCGCGCGCTGGCCGGGCCACAGCATGGCACGCACACCGCACTTGTGGCGCGCGGCGGCAAAGTGGTGTGCGAGGCACAGTTTGCCCCCTATTCCCTCGCGCACTGGCACGTCACCCACAGCCTTGCCAAAAGTTTTGTGGGCACGGCCATTGGCATGCTGCGTGATGAGGGCAAACTTTCCCTGGACGAGCACGTGGCAGATATCTTTGCTGACAAGTGCAGCTTTTTTACCTCGCGCCGCGCAAAAGCGGTGACGGTGCGCCATCTGCTTACCATGAGCAGCGGCTGCGGGTTTAAGGAATACGGCATGGTGCTGGAGGCAGACTGGGCAAAGGCTTTTCTGGACGCAGACTATGCCTTTGAGCCCGGCGAGAAAATGGAATACAACAGCATGAACACCTATATGCTGGCGGCCATTGTGCGGCGCAAAACCGGTGAGGGCCTGATGGAATACCTTCGCCCGCGCCTGTTCGAGCCGCTGGGCTTTGCCGATGTGGCGTGGGAAACCTGCCCGCTTGGCACGGAAAAGGGCGGCTGGGGCATGTATGTGCGCCTGGAAGACGCGCTGAAGCTGGGCCTTGTGTATTTGAACGGCGGCGTGTGGCACACCCCGCAGGGCGATGTGCGCATTTTCAGCCAAGAATGGGCCCAAGAGGCCACCGCACAGAAGACAGCGCGCCCCGAGACGGGCGAGGGCTATGCCTATCAGATTTGGGCAGACGACGCGCGCGGCATTTACCTGTTCAACGGGATGTTTGGGCAGTATGTGGTGTTGTGCCCGCGCCTGGACATGGCGGTTGCCATAAATGCCGGGGCCGGCAACCTGTTTACCAAAAGCGGCACGCTGCGCGCCATAGAGGCCCTGTTTGGCGCTGTGCAAAGCAGCCCCCCTGCCGGTGAATGGCCCCGCGACGGCGCGGCACGCCTTGCCTTTGCGCTGGGGCATTTGCACTTTGGCAGGCCTGTGCCCCCCTTCCCGCGCGATGTGCCGCTGGGCACGCGCCTGCGCCAGGCCTTTCAGCGCGCGGTGCGCCGCCTGCTGCCCGCGCCGGAAGAGGCGCTGGCGCCCCTTTGCGGCAGAACGCACCGCTTTGGCAAAAATTCTGCCAGCCTTCTGCCCATGGTGACGGCCGTGATGAACGACTATTACCCCAAAGGGGTGGAAAGCCTGCGGTTGGAACAGGCAGACGGCGGCTATTGCCTGATGTGGGAGGCGCAGGGCGAAAGCCAGTGTGTGCCGTTTGTGCCCGGCGGCACCCGCGAAATGAAGCTGGACGCAGGCGGGAATGTGTTTGAAACTGCGGTGCAGGCGCGCTTTACCCAGGATGAAGACGGCCGCCCTGTGCTTCGGCTGGCACTTCACCTGCTGGAAGAAAGTTCTTCCCGCATTTTGAAGCTGGTGTTCTGCCCCGACGGCAGAGTAGAGCTGCGTCTGGATGAAACGCCGCCGCTGATGCTGGCGCTGCATATGCTGGAAAAAACAAGCCCCGGCGCGCTGCAGGTGAACCTGGAACAGTTCAAAGACATGGATTACCTTTGGTATTGCATCGAGCGCACCTGCGCGCCCGTGCTGCAAAGCCTGCCTGAAAACGGGGACGGTGTGTTTCCGCCCGCCCCTGCGCTGATGTAAAAAATGCGGCCCTGCCCCGGCTGCGGCGCCAGCCCGGGCGGGGCCATGTTTCTTGCGGGCCGCGCCGGGGTGTGCTATGCTGTACACAGGCACGCAATGTGCAGAAAACGGAGGGCATTTTATGAGCGCAGAATTGATAAACCTCACGCCGGAAAACCTTGCCCAAGAGCATTTGTGCTGCATCATCCGCACCAAAAAGCCTCACCCCGGCGTAGAGGCCAAGCGCCAGTGGCTGGCAGCGCGCCTGAAAGAGGGCCATGTGTTTCGTAAATTGAATGAAAAAGCCACGGTGTTCATAGAATATGCGCCTTTGGAAACGGCGTGGGTGCCCATTGAGGGCGAAAATTTCATCTACCTCTACTGCCTTTGGGCCTGCGGCCCGTACAAAGGCAAGGGCTATGGCCGGGCACTGATGGAAAGCTGCATTGCCGATGCCCGCCAAAGCGGAAAAGCCGGCGTCTGCATGCTGGGCGCGGCAAAGCAAAAGGCCTGGCTTTCGGACCAGGCCTTTGCAAAAAAATTCGGGTTTACAACGGTGGACACCGCGCCGGGCGGCTATGAGCTGCTTGCACTTTCTTTCAACGGCACAGCACCGCACTTTGCCGCAAGCGCCAGAAGCATGAAAATTGAAAGCCAGGCGCTCACCATCTACCACAGCGTGCAGTGCCCCTACACCTGGCAGAGCATCGAAATGGTGCGCAAATACTGTGCAGAGAACCATGTGCCCGTGCAGTTCTGCCCGGTGGACAGCCTTGCAAAGGCAAAGCAGCTTCCCTGTGTGTTTAACAACTGGGCCGTGTTCTATCGCGGCAGTTTTCAAACGGTGAACCTGTTGGATGCCGCCAGCCTGAAACGCATTTTAAAGCAATAAGCTTTTCCGGCGTGCCTGCCCTGCGGCCCGGCGCGCCGGGCATATGGTTTTTACAGCAGCCCGCACAGTACAAGCCCTGCCGCCATCAGGCCGGGGCCAAGGCTGGCGGGCTTAATCCATTCCTCAAGCGTGTGCGCCCCACCGCCCACAAGGCAGCCAAAGCATGCGGACGGAATGCCCATGGACAAAGGGATGTTGCAGTCTGTGCTGGCGCTGGCAAGCTGCGGCTTTGTGCCAAAGGCCTGTTCCACCGCCTGCACACACACCTCCGTCAGCGCGGCCTGCGCGCCGGCAGGCACGTTTTTGCCCGCCGGGCGCGTGCCCAGAAGTTCTACTTCCAGCGAAAGGCAACGCGCCCGCGCGCGGGCAAACAGCGTTTCAAAGCTGCGCTCCATCTGGGCCATGCAGGCCTCGTCATCACTGCGAAATTCGCACACACAGCTTGCCTGCTGGGCAATGGCGTTCACAGACGTTCCGCCCTCAATCAGCCCCACATTGTAAGTGGTGGTGCTGCCCGCGTGCTGCGGCACCGGCAGGGCGTAGATGTCCTGCACAAGGCGGGCAATCACCTCAATGGCATTTGTGTTGCCGAACGCACTGAACGAGTGCCCGCCCTCGGTGTGCGCCGTGACGCGGTACCGCTTCGAGCCCACCGCACGGTGAAACACGGCTTCACAGGTGCAATCCAGCGAGAGGAAGGCCACGGTGCGCGCAGCCCACTGGCGCATCAGCGCACGGGTGCCCTTCAAATTGCCAAGCCCTTCCTCACACACATTGCACACGAATACAATGCCCTGTTCTGTGCGCGGGGTGTGCTGCGCAAACCATGCTGCCAGCACCAAAAGCACGGCAAGGTTGGCGGTGTCGTCCCCAATGCCGGGGCAAAACGCCTTGTCGCCCTCTTCCCGCACGCCCAGGGGCGTCTCTTCCGGAAACACAGTGTCCATATGCGCGGCCATTACCACTACTTTGCCGCCGCCCTCGCACGCATAGGGAAACACCACATTGCCGCCTCATCCAGATAGGCCTGCGCGCCGTGCCCGCGCAGGTAAGAAAGGCAAAACTGTGCGCGCCTGCCCTCGCTGCCCGTGGGCGCCGGGATGGCGCACAGCTCGTGCGTAAGGCGCTGCACCTGCGCCATGTTTGCGTTGCAGAATGCCTGCAGTTCCTGTTTCCATTTCATATGTGCCGCCATATCGGTTTCCTCCTTCCGCCTGCCGTTTACCCCAGGGTGCCGTTTTTGATCTGTGCCGCATACCAGGGCTCTTCGGCAAACAGCGTTTTTCCAGAAAGGCCTGCGCAGGGGCTTTCTTTTTCCATGACCGGAAAGCGCAGGCTGTAGGCGCAAAGCGCCTGATATTTGAAGTGCCAGGCGCGGTTGGCCTGGGTGTTGCCATATTTGGAATCGCCCAAAACAGGGCAGCCAATGCTGGCCAGATGCGCGCGAATTTGATGCGTGCGCCCGGTGACCAGCTGCACGCGCAGCAGCGCCAGTGCCCCGCTTTTGCACAGCGTTTCATAGCGCGTGATAATTTCTTTCGCGCCGCGCTGGGCCGTGGCCGTCACACGCACCGTGCCCCGCTTTGCGTTTTTCACAAGGAAGCCCCGAAGCTCTGCCTGCGGCCGCGCTGGCGCCCCCACTGTGACGCACAGGTATTCTTTTTGCACCGTGCGCGTGCGAATCAGCTCCGTCATCTGTGCCAGCGCGGCGGGCGTTTTGGCAAGAATCACAAGGCCGCTGGTGCCGGTGTCCAGCCGGTGGCAAAGCTGTGGCAGCCAGGGGGCGTTTGCCGCAAGCTCCCCTTTTTCATACAAATACCGCCGGGCGCGGTTCAAAAGCGTGTCTGCCTGCGCGCCCGCCTCATCCTGCACCAGCAGGCCCGCGGGCTTTTGCGCCACCAGCACCTGGGCGTCTTCATACACAGGCGTAAAATAAGGCTTTGCTGCCAGATATGCGGGGCCCTCCCCCTGTGCAGGTTGCCCGGGCAGATACAGCCGCACCACATCACCCGCAGCAAGGCGTGCGGAAAGGGGAAGCTTTTTGCCATTCACTTTAATTTTGTTTTCCCGCAGATACCGGTGCAGGGCGCCCACCGTAAGCGATGGCTCGGCCCTGTGCAAAAATGCGTCCAGCCGCACGCCCGGCTTTTCCACCGTATATTCCCGCATCTGGGCGCCCCCTTTCCTACCCGGCAAACGCGCGGCACTTTCCATTGCGGGCCCCCGCTTTGGCCTGCACTCCACTTCTTCCAGGTGTTGACATTATACCACAAATACAGGCCGCCTGCACAGGGGGTGCAGTTGACAAGCAGCGGCGTTTATTGTAAGATGGATTATCGGTACGGCACTGTTCTGCAAAGTGCTGTGCATGCCGTGCTGCTGTGGCGAAATCGGCAGACGCAAGGGACTTAAAATCCCTCGGTGGCAACACCGTACCGGTTCAAGTCCGGTCAGCAGCACCAGGCCGCCGCGGGCGTTATCGCCCGCGGCGGCTTTTCCTGTTTATAGGCCGGCCGCACGCTGGCACGTTTGTGCAGCGCGGCGCATGTTTTGTTGCTGCCCGCGGCGCCGGGCGGCGGTTGCGAGGTGTTTTGGCATGGATGAAAAACGGCGTGCCCCTGAAAAAATACAGGTGCGGGGCGCAAGGGTGCACAACCTGAAAAACATAGATGTTGAGATTCCGCTGAACTGCATTACAGGCATTGCCGGTGTATCCGGCTCGGGCAAGTCATCGCTGGCGCTGGGCGTGCTGTATGCCGAGGGGTCACGGCGGTATCTGGACGCCCTTTCCACCTACACGCGCAGGCGCATGACGCAGGCCGCAAAGGCCCAGGTGGACGAAGTGCTGTATGTGCCCGCCGCACTGGCACTGCACCAGCGGCCGGGTGTGCCCGGCATTCGCAGCACCTTCGGCACCGGCACCGAGCTTTTGAACAGCCTGCGGCTGATGTTTTCCCGTCTGGCGGCACACCGCTGCCCCAATGGGCACCGGCTTGCCCCTACGCTGGCCGTTGCCGCCGGGCAGCAGCTGGTGTGCCCCGTGTGCGGGGTGCACTTTTTTCCGCCTTCGGCGGAAGAGCTTGCCTTTAACAGCCAGGGCGCGTGCCGCACATGCAGCGGCACAGGCGTGGTGCGCACAGTGGACAGAGTCAGCCTTGTGCCGGATGAAAGCCTCACCATAGACGAAGGTGCCGTGGCGCCGTGGAACACGCTGATGTGGTCGCTGATGACGGATGTGTGCCGTGAGATGGGTGTGCGCACCAACGTGCCCTTTCGCGATTTGACGGCGCGTGAAAAAGACATTGTGTACAACGGCCCGGCCGTGAAAAAGCATATCTTTTACAAGGCCAAAAACTCAAACCAGGCCGCCGAGCTGAATTTTACCTATTTCAACGCCGTCTATACGGTGGAAAATGCCCTTGCCAAGGTGAAAGACGAAAAAGGCATGAAACGGGTAGAGCGCTTTTTGAAAGAGGACGTGTGCCCTGCCTGCGGCGGCACGCGCCTGTCGGACGCAGCGCGGGCGCCGCTGCTGCGCGGCACCAGCCTGGCCGAGGCCTGCGACATGCCGCTGACGCGGCTTTGCAAATGGGTGGAGGGCGTGCCCGCCAGCCTGCCGGCAGAGATGCGCCCCATGGCGCACAGCATCTGCGAATCGTTTCAGACAGCGGCGCGGCGCCTGGAAGAACTGGGCCTTGGCTACCTTGCGCTAAGCCGCGCAGCCGCCACCCTCTCTACAGGCGAGCGCCAGCGCATGCAGCTGGCCCGCGCAGTGCGCAACCGCACCACCGGCGTGCTGTATGTATTGGACGAACCGTCCATTGGGCTTCACCCCTCGAACCTGGAGGGCCTGGCCGGGGTAATGCGGGACCTTGTGGCAGACGGAAATTCGGTGCTGCTGGTGGACCACGACACCCAGGTTCTTTCCCAGGCAGACTGGCTGATTGAAATGGGCCCGCAGGCAGGCGCGGGCGGCGGGCATGTGGTGGCACAGGGCACACCAGGGGCGCTTGAGAAAAACCCGGCCTCGCTGATTGGGCCGTTTCTCTCGGGCAAACGGCACATCACAGCGCGGCCGCGCGCCAGTGCAAAAAATCTGTTCCAGGCCGGGCGGCTGCGTCTTTCCACCTCGGCCATCCACACGGTGAAACCGCTCTGCGTCGATATCCCCAAAGGCAGGCTCACCGTGGTGACAGGCGTCTCTGGCAGCGGGAAAACAACACTTGTGCTGGAAAGCCTTGTGCCCGCCCTTCAGGCCGCGGCTGCCGGGGCAAAGCTGCCGGCCCACGTCCTTTCCATCGAGGCGCCCGGCATTGCGCGGGCAAAGCTCATCGACGCCACGCCCATCGGCATCAACGTGCGTTCTACCGTGGCCACATACGCCAATGTGCACGACGAACTGCGCAAGCTCTATGCCAAAACGCCGGACGCCAAACGCCTTGGCTTTAAGGCGGGAGATTTTTCCTACAACACCGGCAGGCTGCGCTGCCCGGTGTGCGACGGCACAGGCGTCATCAGCCTGGATGTACAGTTTTTGCCGGACGTGGACATTCCCTGCCCCGCATGCCGCGGCAGCCGCTATGCAAAGGATGCCGCGCTTGTGAAAGCGCAGCACCCGGGCGGGCAGGCATATTCCCTGCCCGAAGTGATGGCCATGGATATTGACACTGCGCTGGCCGCCTGCGCAGACTGGGGCCTTGTGTGCCAGCGCCTTGGCGTGCTGCAAAGCCTGGGCCTTGGCTACCTTACACTGGGGGAGGCAACGCCCAGCCTCTCTGGCGGCGAGGCACAGCGCCTGAAGCTTGCCAGCGAAATGGGCCGCGGCCAGGAAGATTCCGTGTTCGTGTTCGACGAGCCCACCATTGGCCTTCACCCGCTGGATGTGCAGACGCTTGTGCGCGTGTTCCAAACGCTGATTGACAATGGCGCCACGGTCATTGTCATTGAACACGACCTGGATGTGATGCGCAGTGCAGATTATATCATTGACATGGGCCCGGGCGGCGGCGAAGCGGGCGGCCGCGTGGTGGCGGCCGGCACGCCGGAAGAAATTGCCCAAAACGGGCAGAGTATCACGGGAAGGTATTTGGCAAAATAAAAATTCAGGGGGCCCGGCTTTTCGCCGGGCCCCCTGCTTGCATCATAAAGGGCCGCTTGCCGCATTGCCCAGCCGGGCAATGCCAGGCGCCCTATGCCCCTTTGGGCAGCGCTTGCTGCGGGCAGGCAGATGGCAAGGCCTCTTCACCCGCTGCAAGGTCACTTTTCCGCCCTTTGGCGGGCATGCGCAAAATAGGTAAACTTCTGCACAAACCACAGCGTGCCCACTGCGGCAAAGGCAGGCCAGCCAACCGGTGTGGCGATGCTGAGAAGGATGAGCACCACAATGGCGGCCACAAACCCATGCTGTGTGGCAAGGAAGCTTTTGTATGCCGCAAAGCCAATGCGGGCGCGCTCGGCCTCGTCGCAGCTTTCGTACCATTCGCGGGTGAAGTTTTTATCCATGGTGTCACCGCGCTTTTCCGGGCAAAGGCATTTCACCAGCTCGATGACACGGCGTTGGGAAAAGGCCCCAAGAAACAGGCTTACCAACAGAACCGCCGCGCTGGCAAGCGGCACCAGCGGGGCGCGCGGCGCAAGAGCCACTGCGAAGGGAATGAAGCACAGGCTTACCATGCTTTGGGTTTCCAGCGCAATGATGCATGCGTCCAGTGTATCCAGTGCGGCCAGCACATCTTCATCGCTTCCGCTTTGCGAAAGGCGCTGTGCTTTTTGGTAGGCCCGCCGGGCCATCAGGCAGCCGATGCAGACGGCAAGCGCCGCCAGCACAGGCGCGGCATAGCCCAACACCGTGCCCAGCCCGGCCAGCACGCCGGAAAAAGACGAGGCATACATCGCCCCTAAATAGCCGCATATGCCGCCCACCAGCAGGGCGACTGCCATGGTAATTAAAAAACGCGTCACCTTGCGCTCATGTTTCTGTTTCATTGCCATCTTCCTCCCCTGTGATAAAAAATACTTCTTCCAGCGGAACCCCGAATACTTTTGCAATGCGCAGGGCCAGCAGCACAGACGGGTGATAATCGCCCCGCTCAATCAGGCTTACCGTCTGGCGCGAAGCACCCACCAGGCTGCCCAATTCCTGCTGGTTCACGCCAAGGCGGGCCCGCAGCTCTTTCACCCGGTTTTGCAGCGGCATTCTTTTTCCCCCTTTGAAAATTTTATTTGTCATTTTGACAATTATTATTGTCAAAATCATCATAGCATTGACAACTTTATTTGTCAATAAGAATTTTAAAATCATCAAAAAGAAAAAACGAGGGGCGCCTTTCCCACCCGGGGAAAAGCGCCCCTCGCTGTTGGTTTCATGCCCAAAGCCCGAAATGGCCCCGCTGCCTCACCGCGCACCTGCACGGATGCGAAGCAGCGCCTGCACATCGCGCAGCACCTGTCTGTTCTTCACGTCCAGCATCAGCCAGCGCGCGCCGTTCAAAAGCGGCGCCGCCCGGTATGCCTCCTGAACGTAACTGCATGCCGCCCCCAGGCAGGCTTCGGCCGCCATGGCCTGCTTTTGGCCCACGGCCACCAGGCAGGTAAAACTGCCGCCGCCCGGCAGGCCGGGGTACAGGGTGCACAAAGCGCGCCCGCTTTTCCGATATTTTACGTTCCATCCCTTCGCGCCGCTGCAGCTGGAATACTGCACCAGCGGCCGCACATTCCATTCTGTTTCCAGCCAGGTGCACAGTTCTGCCCACAGCGGGGTGCCTGCAAAGGCGGCAATTTGTTCCAGGTTGGGCTGCACATTCTGCGGAAAACGCCGGCTCCACTCCATACACTATGCCTCCTGTTCCTCTTCCACTGCCGTGCACAAGGCCCTGAATTCTTCATAGGTGTACAGGCTGGAAAGCGCCGCACACAGCGCCTTTTTGGAAAGGCGCGGGGGAAGCCCGGCCCTTTGCAGCACGCGGCGGCGCACACCGGCCGCACCCGGCGTGCCGGAAAGGCCCAGCTCGTACAAATCGGCATAGCCGATGGCGCGCCCGGTGCGCGGTGCCTGCCCGTTTACGCCCGCGCGCCGCAGCGCCGTTATAATCACCTCGTCCGGCACGCCTTCCACGCCCAGAAGGCCCTCTTTGCCGGGCTTTGCCTTGCGTTTTTCTTTGCCGGGCACGGCCGGAATATAGGCGTTCTTCACCGAAAGCCCCTGTGCAAGATCGTTGAGATAGCGCCGGATGCGGAAGCCCGCGGCGTCGGAATCTGTCAGCACACACAGGCCGCGCACCCGGCCCAAGCGCAAAATAAGTTCTTTTGTCTCCTCGCTGGTGAACACATTAAACCCGCCCGTGCACAGCACAAGGCCGTCCACAAGGTTTTGCAGGCGCGCGGCATCGTATTTCCCCTCCACCACCAGCACTTCGCGGATGCGCATCTTCTCCATCATGCGTGCTGCGCCGCCAACGCAATTTCACACAGGGCCGTCTCCAGCAGGGCGGCGCCGTCTGCCGCGCTGGATTTCAGCGCAGCGTCCAGCCGGGTGAGGATGGTTAAAATGTGTTCCAGCTGGGCTCGAGTGTATTTGGCCGCACTTTCGCCCGCCTTGCGCAGGCGCCAGTCGCTGCCGCGGTAGCCAAAATCTTTCATCACTGTGGCGGCCGGGCGCCGCTGGGCTGCGCCCAGCTTCATGCGGTACATGTCGATAAATGTGCCGAAAAGCGCCGCCGTGATGGCAATGGGCTCGTTTTGCAGCGCCAAAAGCTGAGAGAGTTTGTGCAGGGCGCGGGGCAGCTGGTTGGCTGTGACAAAGCGCACCATCTCAAACACGTCCGCCTCTACATTCAGCGTGCCCATCTGCTGCACCAGGGCAGGCGTCACCTCGGTGTAACCGCACACGGCAGCCAGCTTTGCAAGTTCGTTTTCCAGCGTGTACAGGTCTGTGCCACACCGCTGCACCATCGCGTCCGCCGCGCCGGGTGCAAGGCACGTGCCCAGCGCCTGTGCCCTTGCGGCCAGAAAATCGCGCACTGCCCCGGGGCCGGGCTTTTCAAATTCCAGCGCCACGCCCGCCTTGGCGGCCGTGGAAATTAACAGCTTGGCCTTTTTGGTGCTTTTGGCCTTGTCATCTTTGAACACGGTGGTCAGCACCATCACGGCGTTTTCCAGGCTTTGCATCAAGTCGCACAGGGCCTCTACATCCTTCTCGCCCATGGCGGCCGGTTCTACGCGCGGAAGTTCCACCACGCGCTTTGTGCCAAACAGCGAAATGGTGCCCGCGGCAGCCACGGCCTCACCGATATCGGGCGCCGGGCCCTCAATGCGCGTCAGCTCGGCGTCCCCGGCCTGCATCAGGCGGCGCACGGTTTTCTGGGCGGCGTCGCGCACCAGAAACTCCTGTGTGGAATAAAAGTAAAACACCGCACAGCCCGGCTGTGCCAACGCCTTTTCCAGTTGCATCTCACGAAAGCTCATTGGTTACCCCTTTCCAGCGGGCGTGCCCGGGCCCGCGCACCGCAAGCGCCGCCTGCGGCCCGCTGCGCACACAGTTTGCTGTGCCCTGCGCCGTAATGGACGGCGCGGCAGGCAGCCACACCGTGCCGGCAGAAATCGCCTCCGCCTGTGTAGAGGCGCAGAAATAGACGTCCACAGGCGCATAGCCTTCGGCAGACACCTTGCCGCAGGTGGCGGCCAACGTGTATCCGCCCATTTGGATGCATACAAAATTGCCCTCACCCTGGCGCCTGGTGTAGAACATTATATCACGGAATGGCCCATATGCGCCACCTGCCGCGCTGTTTTCCGAAACAGCGATATATTCCGCGGGCGAAAGCGCATCACAAACAGCCTCGCGCTGCGGCTCTACACGGGCGTCCAGCACAAGGTCTACTTCCGTGCGGTTCATTTGGGCAAGCTCTTCTGCCACGCGCGCGGCGCTTTGCGCACCGCCGCGGAACACCACCGCCGTGAAGCCGCCCTGCGTGACGGCCAGCGAAGGGTTCACACCGCCGCCCACCGGCGTCACATGCACCACGCCGGCATCTGCCAGTGCATAGCCGCCCATGGCCAGAACGGCAAATGCAAGCGAGACCAGTGCCGCCTTGTGCGGCGGCACACGGAAACGGCGCTGGCTGAACCACAGCGCGCATCCTGCGCACACCACACACAGCGCAAAGGCGCCGCTGGCAAACACCTGGCCGGGCAGCCCGCTGAACAGCCTGCACACGAAAATAAGCCAGCGAACGGCCAGCCCGCACACAAGCCCCAAAAGGCGGGCCAGAAACCCAAGCGGCGGGCAAAGCGCACATACGGCCGCCCCCTGCCCTGCCAGCACGGCAAAGGAAACACTGGGCAGCGCCAGCAGGTTTGCCAGCGGGGTAAACAGGCTTGCCCCCAGCCCTGCCGCGCACAGCGCGGGCAAGGTGGCCAGGCACGCGCAGGCAGAAACAAACAGTGCGTCCCGCACAGGGCGCAGCAGAAAGGAAAAACGGCCCGGTTCCCGTTTGTTCCAAACGGCCGTCTGCTCGCCCGCCCAAACCACGGCCAGCGCCGCACAGAAGGAGAGTTGCGCGCCCACATCCAGGGCGGCGTCCGGCCCTGTGAACACGCACAGCAAAACGCCCGCCACACCCATGGACGTGCGCCCATCGCTTCTGCGCCAGGCCAGCATGCCGCCGTACAGCATCAACAGGGCCACGGCCGAGCGCACCGCGCTGGGGCCAAACCCCGTCAAAAACAAAAGCCACAGCACCAGCCCGCCAGCTGCGGCCGCCGCGGCACGGCGGCGCAGTTTTGTGCGCAGGAAGGCATACAGCGCGCCGGATGCGGCAGAAAAATGCAGGCCGGACACCACCAGCACATGCGAGAGCCCGGCGGCCCGGAACATTTCATTCAGTTCGCTGCTCAGTGCGCTTTTGTCCCCAAAGGCGGCGGCGCGCGCCACGCTGCCCACCTGCTGGCCCAACAGGCGCGTCAGCGCGCTGCACAGTTCCTCCCGCAGCTGCCGCGCAGCGCCGGCAAGGCCGCCCTGGCGCCCCACCACGGCCACCTGCTGCGCCGCGGCGTCCAGGTATACGCCGTCTGCCCTGCGTGCGCGGGCATAGCTTGTGTTTTCCGGGGTGGAAAATTCCAGCTGTGCCGTAAAGATATCGCCCTCCGCCAGCCCGGGCACGGCCTCCAGATATGCGTTGAGGCGCGCGGGCTTTCCATCCATCTGTGTGACGTGCACGGTGGCGTTCACACTGCCGGGCAGGTAGCTGGCTGTGGCCTGCCGCACCACGGCCTGCACCTGCGCCGTGGCGCCCGCAAGCGCCCCGGCGGGCCGCACAACCGCCAAGGTATATGCCCCGCGCCACGCAAAGGCAAGGGCGGCCGCCGCACAGCACAACATAACGGAAAAGCGGCGCCGCCCGGCCGGCATGCGCCAGAACACCGCAAAGGCCCCTGCGCAAAAAGCCGCCGCCAGCCAAAGGGCCGGCAGCGGCACAAAAGCGCCCGCAAGGCAGGCCAGGCAGAACGCAAGGCCAAAGCCATATACCGGGCGGCGCATCAATCGTGGAAGAACAGGGGCAGCGGGGCCAGGAAGGTGATGTCGCCGCGGTCTGCCGCGTCGCCCTCGGCCAGCACGGCCGCCCGCGCCACCACCGTGCAGTCGCACTTCGAGACAAGCGCTTCCAGCGCGTGCAGGCTGCCGCCCGTAGAGATCACGTCGTCTGCAATCACCACGCGCTTGCCCTGCATATAGTCAAGGTCCTTCTGGTCAATCACCAGCGTCTGCTCGGCGGCCGTGGTGATAGATTTATCTTTCACAATAACCGGCTTTTCCATATACAGCTTCGGGCCCTTGCGCGCGGGGATATATTTTTTGCCGCTTTGGCGGCTCATTTCGTAGGCCAGCGGAATGCCCTTTGCCTCTGCCGTGACAATGACGTCAAATTCCGGCAGTTTTTCCAAAAGGGCTTTCGCACAGGCAATGGTAAGCTCTACATCGCTGAACATAATGAAAGCCGCGATGTCCATTTTTTCATTCACCGGGCACAGCGGCAGCTCCCGCTCCAGGCCCGCAACATGAAGGGTATAGGTTTTGCGCATGGTAAGACGCTTCCTTTCTTTGTTGAATAAGGGCGGGTTTCAGCCCGGAGGCCACGCAAGGCTGCGGCGGCCCAGCACATGGAAATGCAGGTGCGGCACGCTTTGGCCGCCATCGGCGCCGCAGTTTGTCACCACGCGGTAGCCGTTTTCCAGGCCCAGGGTGCCCGCAAGGCTGGCAATCACTTCGAACACATGCGCCACCACGGCAGAATTTTCCGGCGTGATGTGCGCGGGCGAGGCAATGTGCGCCTTGGGGATAACCAGCACATGCACGGGCGCCTGCGGGTCAATGTCATGGAACGCCAGCACCGTGTCGTCCTCGTACACCTTGTTCACGGGAATTTCCCCCGCGGCCATTTTACAGAACAGACAGTCCATTCATAAACCTCCTTCCGGTGGTTCCGGCACATGCCGGAATTTCGGGCGCAGGGGCGCACTCGCGCCCCTGCGAGAAATTTTCCTTCAGGCGTTCAGCGCCTTTTCCACAATGCCCGGCACAGCGTTCAGCGCATCGTCAATCTTCGAGGCGTCGCGGATGCCCGCCATGGCAAAATCGGGCTTGCCGCCGCCGTTGCCGCCTGCCACGCTGGCAATCTCTTTTGCCAGGCGCCCTGCGGCAAGGCCCTTGGCCTGGGCCTCTTTGCCCACGGCCACAGCCAGGGAATATTTGCCCTCGTTTTCGGCCACAATGGCCGTTACGCTGCAGGCAGCCCTGTCGCGCGCGGCATCGCACATGGTGCGCACCGTCTCGGTGGGCGTGCCGGTGAGATACAGCGTGAACAGCTTCACGCCCTGCACCTCTTTGGCGTTTTCAAACAGGCCTTCCAGCTGGCTGCGCGCCTCACGCGCCTTCAGCTCGTCCAGCTCCTTCTGCAGCGCCTTCACTTCCCCGGCCACGGCCGCGGCACGCGCGGGCAGGTCGTGCACGTTCGACACTTTCAGCGTGCCCGCCACCTGGGCAATCACATCCGTCTTTTCTTCCAGCAGCTTCAGCACGCCCCAGCCGGTGGTGCCCTCGATGCGGCGGATGCCCGCCGCCACGCTGGCCTCGCTAATCACTTTAAAGCAGCCCACCTCGGCCGTATTCTTCACATGGGTGCCGCCGCAGAATTCGGTGCTCCAGCCGCTGGCGTCCACCACGCGCACCGTGTCGCCGTATTTTTCGCCGAACAGCGCCATGGCGCCAATTTTCTTTGCCTCTGCCAGGGGCATCACCCGCACATTGACAGGCAAAGCCTCCAAAATCTTTTCGTTTACAATGCGCTCCACCTGTTCCAGCTGCTGCGGCGTCACGGCAGAGAAATGGGTGAAGTCGAAGCGCACGCGCTCATCGTCCTCATACGAGCCCGCCTGATGCACATGGTCGCCCAGCACCTCGCGCAGGGCCTTTTGCAGAAGATGCGCGGCGGTGTGGTTGCGCATGATGGCGTGGCGGCGCGCAGCGTCCACCTTGGCCGTCACCACTTCGCCCACCCGCAGGGTGCCCTCCTGCAGGGCGCAGGTATGCACAAAGAAGCCCTTCGGCGTCTTTTTCACGGCATACACCGACAATTTTGCGCCGCCGGCCGCCTGCAGCGCGCCGGTGTCCGCCACCTGGCCGCCGCTTTCGGCATAGAAGGGGGTGCGGTCCAGCACCACCAGCACGCCCTCCTTTTCGCCGTCGTCTGTGGCCACGGCGTCCACCAGTTCGTCGCCGTCGGAAAGCGCCACCACACAGCCGGGCGCCTCCAGCATGTCATAACCCAAAAACTCGGTGGCCGGGGCGTCTACCGCGCTGAACAGGTCTGCCGCCCAGCCGGAGATATCGCGGCGCATGCGGTCGGCACGGGCGGTGTCGCGCTGCTTTTTCAGCGCCGCGGCAAAGCCCTCTTCGTCCACCGTGATGCCCTGCTCGGCCACAATCTCCTTGGTCAGGTCCAGCGGGAAGCCGAAGGTGTCGTTCAGCTTGAAGGCATCCAGGCCCGAGAGAATGCGCTTTGCGCCCTCGGCGGCCGCGCCCTTCAGGTTCTCAATCATGCTGTTCAGAATGGCAAGGCCCTGGTCGATGGTGCGCGAGAAGCGCTCTTCCTCGGCGGCAATGGTCTTTTTAATATAGTCGGAATGCTCTACAAGTTCGGGGTATGCCCCGCCGTTTTCGCGAATAACCGTGTCGCACAGCTCGGCCAGGAAGGGGCGCGTCACACCCAGCATGCGGCCGTGGCGTGCAGCGCGGCGCAGCAGGCGGCGCAGCACATAGCCGCGGCCCTCGTTGGAGGGCAGAATACCGTCCGACACCATGAACACGGTAGAGCGGATGTGGTCGGTAATGACGCGGATAGAAATATCCTGTGCCTCATTTTCGCCGTATTTTTTGCCGGTGATTTTTTCCACATGGTTCAAGATGTTGTGCACGGTGTCCACTTCAAACAGGTTGCTCACGCCCTGCATCACACAGGCCAGACGCTCCAGGCCCATGCCGGTGTCGATGTTGGGTTTTTCCAGGCGTGTGTAAGTGCCCGCGCCGTCAGAGTCGAACTGGCTGAACACCAGGTTCCACACTTCCATATAGCGGTCGCAGTCGCAGCCCACCTTGCAATCCGGCTTGCCGCAACCAAACTCGGGGCCGCGGTCGAAATAGATTTCGCTGCACGGGCCGCACGGGCCAGAGCCATGCTCCCAGAAGTTATCTTCTTTGCCGAAGCGCACCATGTGGTCTTCGGGGATGCCCACTTTCTTCGTCCAGATGTCGTAGGCTTCGTCATCATCCAGATATACCGAGATATACAGCTTTTCCGGCTCTATTTTCAGCACATCGGTGAGGAACTCCCACGCCCAGGGAATGGCCTCTTCTTTGAAATAATCTTGAAAGCTGAAGTTGCCCAGCATCTCAAAGAAGGTGCCGTGGCGCGCGGTGATGCCCACGCGCTCGATATCCGGCGTGCGGATGCATTTCTGGCAGGTGGTTACGCGGTGGCGCGGCGGTTCTTCCTGGCCAAGAAACCACTTTTTCATGGGCGCCATGCCCGAGTTGATGAGCAGCAGGCTGTTGTCGTTGTGCGGCACCAGCGGGAAGCTGCCAAGGCGCAGATGCCCCTTGCCCTCAAAAAACGAGAGATATTTCTCGCGCAGTTCGTTCAGGCCTGTCCATTCCATACTGTTCGTATTTCTCCTCTTTCCATTCATATTTCGAAAAAAAAGCAGCCCCCGCCCCACCAAGGGACGAAGGCCGCAAAGGCTTCCGTGGTACCACCCAAGTTGCACGCAAAGCGTGCCGCTTTTTCGGCTTTAACGCAGCCTGTACGCCCCGCTCGTCGCGGGAAGCTCGCGGGTGGCGCGCCGCCTGCCATGCCAAGGGTGTTTCAGCCTTGCACCCTCTCTCTGAAAAGCATGCAGATGTGCGGCGTTTGTCCGGTCAGCGCCGTTTTCCGATTTCCGTATTTCATTATAAAGCAAAAGCGCGGCTTGTCAAGCAAAATGCGCTTTTTTGCTTTCTGCACAGGGCACAAAAAGCGTGCCGGCCCCCTCAGCCGGCAAAAAAGCACCACACCCCCAGCGCCGCAAACAGCAGCGCAGATGCCAGCAGGCCCACATCCAGCAGATGCACCCTGCGCTGCAGCACAAACAAACGCGGGTGTTTTTCGTCCACAAATATTTCGTAGCGCTCGCCCTCGCGGTAGCGCCCTTCCAGCTTGCGGCGCCCCATGGCTTCGGCGCTCTGCGCGCGAATGTGCCGGCCATTCACCGTATATTCAAACACGGGCGCGCACTGCGCCACGCCTTTTGACACATACACATTGCACGAACAGTATACGCCCTGCACCGGAAGGCGGCAGGCATATCCATTGCGCAGGCGGAACGCGCCCGTAAACGCCAGCAGCAGGCCCAGCCCCAGGCTTAAAGCGCCCAGCGCCTGCATGCCGCTGCGGCCCAGCCTCATGGCGGCACAGCCGCCCAGGCCCCATACAAGAAAAAACACGCCAAGCGCCGCGCCCGGCGGGTTGGCCCTTGCGGGGCCGTTTTTCCATAAAATGAACACGCCCACCGCCCAAATAGCCAGAAACAGCAGATACACTGCCAAAGCCCCCTTCCCTCACACCGTGTGCGCGCCGCGGGGCGTGCCGGTGCCCCGCGGCCGGTGCCCGGGTATGCTCCCAGTATATCAGCCGCACATGCGGCTGGCAACCACCGGCGCAAAAGTTTGCCCCAGGGCAGTGCATGCGCTGTATACAGCATAAAAAGGCCCGGCAATCCTGGTGGATTGCCGGGCCTTGGAAATGCGCCAGGCGCTGAAACAGCCGCGGCCTGAGGCCAATGCGTTCTTGCAGCAACAGCCCTTAGCGGGCTTTGCTGCAAAATGCCTTGCAGTTACTGCTGGCCGTAGGTTTTATCCAGCAGCGCGCGAATTTTCTCGTGCGGGTCGATGATGGCGCTGACGGAAATGTCGTGGTTCACTGCGGCAATGTAATAGGCAATATACTTCGACACATCCACCTCGTGGAACCAGGCGCGGCTTTTCAGCTCGGGCGTAAGGTAGGTGAGGTTCGTGCCAAACACGCCGTTCAGCACACCCTGCTCCACCGCCTCGTCAAAGGCGGCCAGGCCGTTTGTGAAAATAGCGTAAGTGGCGTTGGCAAAAATGCGGCGCGCGCCCTGCTTTTTCAGTGCAAAGGCAATGTCCAGCATGCTTTCGCCAGACGAAATGATGTCGTCTGCCACAAATACGTCCTTGCCCTCTACGCTTTCGCCCAGGTATTCGTGCGCCACAATGGGGTTGCGCCCGTTCACCACGCGCGAATAATCGCGGCGCTTATAGAACATGCCAAGGTTCACGCCCAGCACACTGGAATAATACATGTTGCGCTGCATGGCGCCCTCGTCCGGGCTGATGACCATGAAGTGCTTGCTGTCCAGCCGCAAATCGGGCACACAGCGAATCATGGCCTTGATCACCTGATAGGTGGGCATCATATTGTCCAGGCCCATCAGGGGCACGGCGTTCTGCATGCGCGGGTCGTGCGCGTCAAACGTCACAATGTTCTGCACGCCAAGGGCCTGCAGCTCCTGCAGGGCCACGGCGCAATCCAGGCTTTCGCGGTAATTGCGGCGGTGCTGGCGGCTGCCGTACAAAAGGGGCATCACCACGCTGACGCGGTGCGCCTTGCCGCTGGCCGCCTGAATCAGGCGCTTCAAATCCTGAAAATGGTCGTCCGGGCTCATGCAGTTTTCGTGGCCGAAAATTTTGTACTTGCAGCTGTAGTTGCCCACATCCACAATGAAGAACAAGTCATCGCCGCGAATGGACGCTTTAATCAGGCCCTTGCCGTCACCCGAAGAAAAACGCGGGCACTCGCTGTCGATGATAAATGTCTCATCCTGAATGTCCGCTTCCCTTGCCCAGCGCAACAGGTGCTGGTTGATCTTCTGTGTCAGTTCCTCCGCGCCGGTGCAGGCGATGATGCCAAGGTCTGCCACGCGTTCAGACGCTTTGAAAAACTCTTTCGCACTTTTTTCTTGTGCCATAATGGTTGGAACACACTCCTCACATAATGTTCAGAAATTCCTGATGCCTCTTCTGCGGCGGCGTTCGCCGCCCGTTTCGTTGTGTCATATTTATTGTAACATAAAACGGGGCCCTTCCGGCGGGATTTTTCGAATTTCTCAAAATTTGTCGTTTTGTCTGATACACTGCACAAAAGCGTGGGCCTTTTGCACATAATGCGGAACACGCGGCAGATTTTTACCAGAAAAATTTGCCGGAATGTCTGCCCCTGCCGCGGCAGGCCGCCGGGCGGCCCCGCCTGCATGCGGCGGCAGGGCCGCGCAGGCAGCACACCTTGAAAGCAAAGCAGCCGCATGCGGCACAGCGCCATATGCCATGCCATGGCCGCAGGCCCAGTGCGGCGCGCCGCCTGCAGTGCCTGCCAAAACACAGCCGTTCCAAACACTTCCGCACGCAAACCGGCGTGCGGGCTTTGGCCCTGCACGCCCGCCCGGCAAGTGGAACAGGAAGATAAGTGTTAGTTCATGTGTTAGTTTATGTGGTAGTTTATGTGTTAGTTTATGAGGCTTTTTCAGGGTTTTTCTATCCATATTTCCCCATTTCAGAAAAAATAAAAAAGCCCGAAAAATGGCTTTGTATAGCCAAATTTCGGGCTTTTTCATGGAGCTGCTAATGCGATTCGAACGCACGACCTCATCCTTACCAAGGATGTGCTCTGCCTACTGAGCTATAGCAGCATATGGCGACCCGGATGAGGCTCGAACTCACGACCTCTAGCGTGACAGGCTAGCGTTCTAACCAACTGAACTACCGGGCCATATGGCAGGGGCAGAAGGATTCGAACCCTCGGCACGCGGTTTTGGAGACCGCTGCTCTACCAGCTGAGCTATACCCCTAAAAAAACACTCGAAAGAAGAGTGCCTATTTATCATACAGAATCACCGCCTGTTTGTCAAGCCTTTTCCCCCAACAAAAATGTGTGTTCTGCGCCCGGCGCAGGCATTTTACCCTGTGCACAGTGCGCCAGCAGCCTGTGGCAGCCGGTGCGCATGGCCCGCAGAGGCATATGTGCCGTGCAAATGCCCTTGCGCGCAGAAAAAGCATGTTTGCACCACACACTGTGCCACAAATATTTCACTGCCTCAAAAACACGGCCCCGGCTGCCATTTTGCCGGTGTTTCCTTCTTTTCTGCGAGAAAATGCGCCGGAAGGGCTAGCAAAAACATGCATGGCAAGGTACAATAATATTATATTGCACCTTTTGTTGCATTTTCCGCCGGGCGTTTTCTTTCATGGGTATTCGCCCGGCAGGCCGCCCGCCAGGGCGTCTTCCACCACACAGGGCAAATGGCATGGCTCCAGCCCTTCGCGCGTGCAGCAGCCTGCAAGCGCTTTCACAAAGGCTTCGTTGGGGCTTACGTCACAAACCTGCCCGCACACCACGGGCACCGCGCCTGCCGCACCGCCAAGCTTCCAGCACCGGATGCCGAACGTGGGAAAGGCCTGCCCGCCCTCTGGCCGGACGCTGTGCCGGAACGTAAGATACACAAACGGCATTCATTTCACCTCCCCTTCCAAAGAATCTAAACTCAAATCGAAAGCTGCGGCCATGCGCACGGCCGTAGAGAGCAGTGGCAGAGAATGTCCCTGTTCCAGTTCCTGATACCGGCGCACAGAAATTCCGCACATCTCTGCCATTTGGCTTTGTGTCAAGTGGTTGGCAGTGCGGTAATCTAAAAGCTGTTTTGAAAAGTTGACATGCATCGACATAAAACTCCTCCTCAGAGGAATTTTATGGAAACAATTGGCATGCGAAAACGAAGCGCAGTTCCTATTGTGAAAAGTGTATAATATTTGCCTTATTTTTCCGCCATGCAAACAGAGCCTTTCGCCGGCCAGCGGGCTTCTGCAGGCACTTGCAGCAGCCTTTGTGCGCTTGCATGCCTTGCCGGAGCCCACCTATTCCCCTACTTTACTTAATTCTCGAGAAGGCGGTTCTGCAACAAAAAAGGTAAAATTTTTTATTTTTCTAAGATAAGCGTTTCGTTTCGGGCCGCTTCTACAAAAAATGGGGTTTATGACTACACAAGAAACTTTAGATTTTCCCGTGCATTTTTCGGGGCCAATTTAGACCATACAATATACAAGAGGTGTATTGTATGGAGCTAAAATTGGATTATGCCGCCATTGGCGCGCGCATTCGCGCCTTTCGCCACAAACGCGGCATGACAAGCGAACGCCTGGCAGAGCTGGCCGATACCAGCAAAGCAAACATCAGCCACATTGAAACCAACAACACAAAGCTGAGCCTTGCGATGCTTGTGCGCATTGCCAATGCGCTGGACGTTACGCCGAACGAACTGCTTTCAGACACCCTTTCGCCTCGAAAAGTGCAATTCGAACAGCAGCTTGCGGCCATTGTGGAAAACTGCACCCCCTCACAGTTGGCCCTGATTGTAGATTTGGCCCGCACCGTGGTGAAACAGCGTGATTAGCGCCCTTGCGCACACATGCTCTGAGGAGGAAACTTTTTGCAGCAGGGACATGACAACGAGATAGCTGCGCTTTACGCGGAAAACCGGGTGGCATTGCTGCGCCGGGCATACAAATATATGAACGATTGGGACGCGGCCTCTGATGTGGTGCAAACCTCTATGCTGAAATTCATTCGCATGTTCGGCAAGCTTTCCCGCCTGACGCATCAGGAAAAGACCGGCTATTTGTTCACCATTGTGCGCCACACCGCCTTTGAAGAGCTGAAAAAGAAAAAGCATATTGTGCCGGCAGAGGACGAATGGCTTTCCACCTTTTCCGACGAAAACGCAGAGGATATTGCCGTGGGCAACCTGACGCTGGACGAGATACGCCACTGCATTGCCGGGCTGAAGCCGCAGTATGGCGACTATATCCGCATGCGCTATGTGGACGAGCTGGACAACGAAGTGATTGCGGAATTTTTAAGCGTAAAACCAAGCAGCCTTCGCATGATAGCAGTGCGCGCCAGAAGGGCACTGTGCGAGGCATGTGTGAAAAAGGGAATTGAGGTGAACACGCATGGCCGCAAATAAAGCCCCCGGCTGCCCGCCCGGCGAGCTGCGCACGCTGAAGCTTGCGGGCATGATGTATGCCAAGGCGCAGGACGAGGCCGACGCCGAGGCCCTGGCAGACAGCACCCTGCCCCAGCCCCCCGCAGATATTCAGGCAAAAACAGACAGCGCCGTGCTTGCCATGCTGGGCGCCCACCAGGCCAAACGCCGGCGCAAGCGGCGCGTTACCTACTTGCTGCGCACCGCTGCCGTGGTGGCGCTTATTGCGTGTATCTCGGTTCCGCTTGCCTTTACGGCAGACGCCTCGCGTGCGGCTGTAGCAAATTTTCTAATTCAAAATTTCGACAAATTCAGCCGCATCACCTATGATATAAATAATAATGCAGGGCCCCCCATTGGCTGGACAAGCGAATATTACCCCCAGTGGCTGCCGGAGGGTTATCAGTTTGACCGCATCAACTATACAGAACAGGCACAAGAAATATGGTATACAGACGACAGTGGCTATAGCATTTATTTTTCTATTCTTCCCCATGCAAATATAGCTTCTGTCGACAATGAAGATACTCACTGCTACCCTATCTTTGTCGGCCCTTATCGTGCAATTCTGTATGTCAAGAACGATAAACGTTCTTCTTCACTTTCATTCACTCCTTCTTCGATTACAATCTATCTTCAAGGCCCCCTATCAGAAGAAGAAATTCTGAGGATTGCAAACAGTGTCCATGGTATTGATTAAATCTGGGACAAAATAGCCCAAGCTTGGGTTTAAATAGGAGGTAAAGCAATGAAGCATGTTTCGAAAAAAGTGTTAAGTGTTGCGCTTGTCCTTGTGCTTGTCGTTGTCTGCTGTGCGGGTGTACTGGCAGAGGGTATCGAACCCAGATGGAAAGACCTATCAACATTTTCCTGCAGCTTAACGCGGGAAAGTGGCCTGCTTAGTAATGCCCATGTATATGCTCACGCATCTTCCTGGATTAGTAGTAATACCATCTCTCTTACTGTCACAATTCAGATCGGAAGAGCACACGTCTGAACTCCAGTCACACAGTGATCTCGTATGCCGTCTTCTGCTTGAAAAAAAAAA
>UREN01000015.1 GCA_900546885.1 uncultured Oscillospiraceae bacterium | reverse complement strand
CAGGCGCCCGGCCCTGGCTTTTCAGCCGGTTACTCTTCTACCTTTTCGTAGGCCTCTTCGCCCGCACCGCACACGGGGCACGGCACTTCGGGCGTGTCGCCCTCACATTCGTAACCGCAGATGGTGCATACCCATTTCGCCATGATGGTCTCTCCTTTCTGTTCCGGTGTGTTCTGGCCCGGGGCCGGGCCTGTCAAAGCGCATAGAACATCCTGTGCGCGCCGGTACCATATTGTCAGGTTTCCCCTTTTACGGCCTTTGCAAACGCGGCGCCATACTCTTTGGCGGCGGCAAGGTCTTGCCCGGTGGGCTTAAAGCGCACGCGCAGGCCCTCGGCGGGCAGCGCAAGCTTCAGCTGCTGCATGCGGGCCACAAGGTTGGGCACGGCCTCGCCGCTCCACCCGTAAGAGCCGAACGCCCCCGCAAACTTCCCTTTGTGGATGATGGGGTTCAGCCCCAGCAGCATCTCGTAAATGGGGGGCAGCGCGTCGCCCACCAGCGTGGGGCTGCCCAGCAAAAAGCCGTCTGCGTCTTCCACCGCGGCGGCCGCGGCAGCCTTGTCGTCTGTGACAAGGTCGAACAGCTGCACTTCGCAGCCCTCGCTGCCCGCGCCCTGTGCAATGGCCTGCGCCAGCATGCGCGTATAGCCATAGGCCGACACATAGGCAATGGCAATGCGCTTGGTTTCGCGCACGGGCACCTGGCACCACTGTGCATACAAATCAAAATATTTCTGCACGTTGCTGCGCAGCACGGGCCCGTGGCCGTTGCCCACAAACTCGATGTCCAGCCCCTTGATTTTTTCCAGCGCATTCACCATATACGGGCGCTTAAAGGGCCCGATGATGCAATCGAAATAATATTTGTAGGCCGGGGTGAAATCTCCCTCAATCAAATCGTTGAACACACGGCTGTCGGCATAGTGGCAGCCGAAACTGTCACAGGTGAACAGCGCCTTGGCTTCGGGAATATAGGTGTACATGCTGTCCGGCCAGTGCAGAAACGGCACGCTGAGGAAATGCAGCGTCATGCCGCCAAGGTCTACCGTATCCTTTTCCGTCACGGCGCGGCAGGCAAACTCGTGGTTCACAATCTGCTTCAAAAAGTTCAGCGCCGTGGCGCTGCCCAGCACAGTGGCGTTTGGCGCCAGCGCCAGCAGTTTTTCCAGGCTGCCGCTGTGGTCGGGTTCGGTGTGGTCCACCACAATGTAATCGATGCTGGCCGGGTCGAACACTTCGCGCACGTTTGCCAGAAATTCGTCGAAAAATTCCAGCTTGCTGGTTTCAAAAAGGGCGGTTTTTTCGCTGCCCTTTACAAGATATGCGTTGTAGCTGGTGCCCCAGTCGGAATGCATGATGATGTCGAACACGCGCAGGTTCGGGTCTTGCGTGCCCACATACCAGATGTTTTCTTTTGCCAAAAGCGCGCCCATAGCGCCAGCCCTCCTTTGTGGAAAAAGTATCAATTGCGATTCGTAATCAGTTATACACGAAAATTTTTCTGCTGGCAAGACGTTTTGCCAAAAAACCGGCGGGGAAAAGCCCCTTACGGCTGAAGGGCGGGGTCATCCTCCCCGTCGTCCGGCCCGGTGGCGCCGTGAGCTTTCATATACTCTTCAAAGCTGGAAAATTTTTGCGCCGGCGGCCGGCGGCTGATAAGCTGGATGCTGTCATCCACCTCCGGTGCGGCGCCTGGGCGGCGCGCTGCCTCTTCACGCCGTGTGCGGGGCTGGGGCTTGGCTTCTTTTTTCTTTTCGGCCCTGGCGGCGGCCGGCTTTGGCGCCGCAGGGGCGGCGGGTTTCACCGGCGCTGCGGCCTGCGCTGTGCCGGCCTTTTTGCTGCGGTTATGCCGGCGCCCGCCGCGGCGGCGCCGGCGCTTGGCCGGGCCCTCGCTTTGCGGGGCGCCCGGCAGCACTTTTTCCTTTTCTTCCATGGCTGTTTTCTCCTGTTCTGTTTTTTGCCCGCCCTGCGGCGCGGCCTGCCTGCCGCGCGCGGGCGTGTCAAACTGTGCGGGCCAGGCGTGGGCGCGCACAGGGATGGCGCGTTTAATCAGTTTTTCAATATCGGCAAGATACGGCAGCTCGTCCTCGCAGCAAAAGCTTACCGCGCAGCCGCTTTTCCCCGCGCGCCCCGTGCGCCCAATGCGGTGCACATACGTTTCCGGCACGTTGGGAAGGTCGTAGTTGAACACGTGGGAAAGCCCGCTGACGTCAATGCCGCGCGCGGCGATGTCTGTGGCCACCAGCACACGCAGCTCGCCTGCCTTGAAGCGCCCCAGCGCCTGCTGGCGCGCTGTCTGGCTTTTGTTGCCATGGATGGCCATGGCCTCTATTCCGGCGGCGGCAAGCTCTTTCACCACGCGGTTTGCGCCGTGCTTTGTGCGGGTGAACACAAGCGCGCTTTCCACCTGCGGCGCGCGCAAAAGCCGGGCCAGCAAATGTTTTTTGTTGCCTTTGTCCACAAAACATACGCACTGGTCAATGGCCTCCACCGTGGTGGCGGGCGGCGCGGCCTGTGCGTACACCGGGCTGCGCAGAAGGCTTTGCGCCAGCGTGCGGATCTCGGCCGGCATGGTGGCGCTGAACAAAAGCGTCTGCCTTTTCTGCGGCAGGCGCGCCACCACACGTTTTACATCGTGCACAAAGCCCATGTCCAGCATGCGGTCGGCCTCGTCCAGCACAAATACCTCCAGCCGGGAAAGGTCGATATACCCCTGGCCGGCAAGGTCGTTCAGGCGGCCGGGCGTGGCAGTAAGAATATCCACGCCCTTTTGCAGTGCGGCCACCTGCGGGCCCTGGCCCACGCCGCCAAAAACCACCAGGTGGCGCAGCGGCAGATGACGGCCATAGGCGGCAAAGCTTTCGTCTATCTGCAAAGCCAGCTCGCGCGTGGGCGTAAGCACCAGTGCGCGAATATACCCCCTGGCGCCGCCTTGGGCCAGCCTGTGCAAAATGGGCATGGCAAAAGCCGCCGTTTTGCCCGTGCCCGTCTGTGCGCAGCCCAACACATCGCGCCCGGCAAGCACCGGGCCAATGGCCTTTTCCTGAATGGGCGACGGCTGCGTATAACCGGCCTCGGCGGCGGCACGTAAAATAGGGGCGCAAAGCCCCAGTTCCCTGAATTGCATGAAACCTTCCTGTTCTGGTGAAAACGCGGGTTCCCTTTTCGCCGGCATTGTGTTACAATCTAAGCCGCAGTGCGCGTTTTCAAAATTTTGCCTGAAAACAGTATAGCACAGAATGAGGGAAAGCCCAAGATGAAACAGTGCAAAAAGTTTCTCACCAAAGAATACCTCGCCTATTTTCTGCTTTTGAACGCAGGGCTCCTGCTGCTGGCCGCAGGAATTCATTTTTTCAAATCGCCCAACCATTTTGCCATGGGAGGCACCTCGGGCATCTCCATTCTGGCGGCCACCTTGCTGCCTCATATGGATGTGGGCACGTTTATGTTCATCATCAACGCCGTGCTGGTGGCGCTGGGGCTTGTGTTTCTGGGCATAAAAACCATGGGCGCCACCATCTATTCTTCGTTTGCGCTTTCTTTTTATGTATGGATTCTGGAGCGTGTGTACCCCATGCCCGCGCCCTTTACAAGCGACACGTTTCTCGAGCTGTGCTATGCCGTGCTGCTGCCCGCGGCAGGCAGCGCCATTGTGTTCAACATCGGCGCGTCCAGCGGCGGGACGGATATTCTGGCCATGATTCTTGCCAAAAAGACAAGCCTGGAGATAGGCAAGGCGCTGTTTGCGTCAGATTTTTTCATCGCTGTGTTTGCAGGCGGGCTGTACGGCGTGCGCACGGGCCTTTACTGCGTGCTGGGCCTTCTGGCAAAGGCGTTTGTGGTGGACGGCGTCATTGAAAGCATCAATGTGCGCAAAAAGGTGACCATCGTCTCGTCCTCGCCAGAGCGCATCACCGCGTTCATCCGCGACAGCCTGCACCGCGGCGCCACCATCTATGACGCGCGCGGCGCCTATACGGGCAGGGAAGAGCACGTCATCACCACCGTGCTGAAGCGGCGCGAAGCCGTTTTGCTGCGCAATTTTATCCGCCGGGCAGACCCCAAGGCCTTTATCACCATCGTGAACTCTTCCGAAACCATTGGCAAGGGGTTCCGCGCCCTGTGAGGGATGTGGGCTCTTTAAAAGGTTATTGTTGACTAACCGCTGATGCGCCTGCTACACTGATGCATATACTCCTGTGGGGGAGTAGTCCGCGCCGGCGCAAGCCGGTGTGCAAAGTCAACATACTGGCGCCGTGCGCCTGGCTTTGCTTGATGTGACAAGACCCGCGGGCAGCTTTTGGGCTGCCCGCGGTTTTTATTTGGGTGCGCCGCGCACTGCGGCCCGCCTTGCCTGGAGGAGGAGACCATGACCATCTGGACGTTGTTTTTGCTGGCGCTGGGCCTTTCTATGGACGCCTTTGCGGTTTCTGTGACAAACAGCATGTGCTTTGCGCAGTTCACGCGCAGGCAGGCGGTGGCAACCAGCGCCTGTTTTGGCCTTTTTCAGGGCCTGATGCCGCTGGCAGGCTATTTTCTGGGCCGCGTGTTCGCCCAGTGGATCGGCGCGGTGGACCACTGGGTGGCCTTTGCTCTGCTGGGCTTGATTGGCGGCAGCATGCTGTGGGAGGCCGTGCAAGATATACGCCGCACCAAAAAAGAGGGCCCCGCCTGCCCGGCCGGGCGGCAGTTTGGTTTGAAAATGATGCTGCTGCAGGCGCTGGCCACCAGCATTGATGCCCTGGCCGTGGGCGTCAGCTTTGCGGCGCTCAGCGTAAATATCTGGCTGGCCGCCGGCTTTATTTGCTGCATCACCTTTGCCTGCTGCCTGGTGGGGCATGCGCTGGGCCGCCGCTTTGGGCTTTTGCTGGGCGCGCGGGCGCAGCTTTGCGGCGGGGCCATTTTGGTGGCCATTGGGGTTAAAATTCTGATTGAGCACCTGACGGGGGGCTGAAAGGCCTTGCGCCCCGGGCGGCCAGGTTGACGCGCCGCCCGGTTTTTGCTATGCTAACATGATGACATATGCACACAGGAAAAGCTGCGGCTTTTCTGTGCGCAAATAAGGGCGGCGCCCCGCATGCGGCTTTGCAGGGGCGTTCGGGGGGTATCTTTGTGCAGCAACGTGAAAAATTTGCCTCGCGCCTGGGCTTTCTGCTCATCAGTGCGGGGTGCGCCATCGGGCTTGGAAACGTGTGGCGCTTTCCCTACATCACGGGGAAATACGGCGGCGCGGCATTTGTGCTGGTGTATCTGACGTTTCTTGTCATTTTGGGCCTGCCTGTTATGGTAATGGAGTTTGCCGTGGGCCGCGCCAGCCAGAAAAGCTGTGCCAAAAGCTTTGAGGTGCTGGCGCCGGGCACAAAATGGCGGCATTTCAAGTGGTGGGGCTTCATTGGGTGCTATGTGCTGATGATGTTTTACACCACGGTGGGCGGCTGGATGCTTTCTTATATGGTAAAAAGTGCAAGCGGCACATTTACCGGGCTGGATGCCGGCGCCGTTGCCGGTGTGTTTGACGCCATGCTGGCCAACCCGGCCGAAATGATTGGCTGGATGCTGGTTGTGGTGGTATTATGCTTTTTTGTGTGCAGCATGGGGCTGCAGAAAGGGGTAGAGCGCATCACAAAAGTGATGATGGCCTGCCTGTTTGTAATTTTGGTGGTGCTGTGTGTGCGCAGCGTCACGCTTCCGGGCGCTGGCGCCGGGTTTGAATTTTACCTGGTGCCGGATTTCAGCCGGATGTTCCAGGGCAGCACAACGGCCGAGCGCTGGGCCAGCTTTGGCGAGGCGGTGTACGCCGCCATGGGGCAGGCCTTCTTCACGCTCAGCCTTGGCATCAGCGCCATGGCCATTTTCGGCTCGTATATCGGCAAAGAGCGCAGCCTGATGGGCGAAGCCGTGAACATTGGCGTGCTGGATACAACGGTGGCACTGCTTACGGGGCTTATCATCTTCCCGGCCTGTTTTGCCTTTGGGGTAGACCCGGGCGAAGGCCCGCGGCTGGTGTTCATCACCTTGCCCGGCGTGTTCGAGCAGATGCCCAGCAGCCGTGTGTGGGGCGCGTTGTTCTTTTTATTTATGAGTTTTACGGCGCTTTCCACCATCATTGCCGTGTTTGAAAACCTCATCAGCTTCTGTATGGATAATTGGGGCTGGGCGCGCAAAAAGGCCGTGGCGGTAAACGGCGTGGCCGTTATTCTGCTTTCCCTTCCGTGTGCGCTGGGCTTTAATGTGTGGAGCGGTTTTTCTGTGCCCGGCATTGGGAATATCCAAGACCTGGAAGACTTTATTGTCTCGAACAACCTGTTGCCGCTTGGCTCGCTTTTGTATCTTGTGTTCTGCGTGTCCAAAGGCGGCTGGGGCTGGAAAAACTTTATTGCAGAGGCGGACGCGGGCCAGGGCCTGAAGTTCCCCAAATGGGCGCGCGGTTACCTCACCTATGTGCTGCCCGCGCTCATTCTGATTATTTTTGTGATGGGCTATGTGCCCAAATTCCAAACTTGGTTTGGGCTTGGCGCGTGAAGCATCTTGTCAGTGATATGCAAACCCCTTACAGTGGGCGCATTGTAGAATTTTTTCAAATGAAAAACGCGGCGCAGCGCCCCGATGCATACACGGCGGCCATTTCGGCCTACTTGCCCGCTGTGGCGCTGAGCGCGGCGCTGGGGGCATGCCTCTGGTTTGCACCGGCATGTGGCCTGTACCATGCTGTGCAGGGCGCAGCCTGCGTGGGCAGGCACACAGGCGCCGGGGCCCCGGCGCACAAGGGTTAGGCCTGTGTGCCGGTTCCCCGCAGGGCGCACAAAACACATCCCCCATGGCGAAACGCCATGGGGGATGTGTTTATCACCCTTCCTGAAACAGTTTTGCCAGAGCATCGCCCACAAGGCGTGCGGAATATTTGGCCTCCTCCAGCGTGTTGGCGTGGCCGCCCATCTCAATCAGCAGGCTGCCGGTGGTGAGGTCCTGGTTATAATAGCGGTAATCGAACAGCACGGGGCGGGCAAGGCCGGGGTAAAGCTGCGCCATTTTGGCCTGCCAGCGCGCGGCAAAACGCAGGTTCTGCTTGAAATTCGGCAAATTGCCGTCCACATCGGCCCCGCAGATAATCATAACCTGCGCCGCACGCATGCCGTTGATGTTCGCCGCCGGGGCATAGCGCGTGCCATCCTGCGTTTGAATGGCGTCCCGGTGCACATCCAGCACCACTTTGATGGAGGGGTATTGCGCAAGATAGTTGCGCACAGTGGCATTGCTTTTTTCATACGAGCCGTTATAGCTGGGGTAATCGTGCAGTGTGGTGTCCTGAATGGTGCAGATGCCCGCCTCGTTCAGCACGCGGGCTATTTCGGCCCCTACAGCAATCATATTGCGGGAGTTGTCGGTGCTGCGGGCGGTGAAATTCGGGTCGCACCAGTTCTTTTCCGCCAGCTCATACGTTTCGGTGGCATGCGTGTGCATAATAAGCACCTGCGGCTCGGCGCTGTTCAGCTCGATGGAAAAGGGCAGGGGCCCGTTCACTTCCGCAGCCACTTCACTGTCCGGCAGCTGGGTGGCGTTGCGAATGGTGGCGTTCCCGCAGGGGATATACCCGTTGCCAGAGCCCTGCGGGTAAAACTTGTAAATAAGCGGCAACATGCCCTCGGGAATGTCGCCCTGCGGCACGTCGAACTCGTCCACCGCCAGCTGGGGGCCGCTTTGCGCGTTGCCTTCCGTGTCTTCTGCGGGCTGCGTGCCCGCCTGCGTTTCGGCCTGCTGGCCGGCCCCGGCCGAAGTGCTGCTTTGCGCCGGCCCCGGGGAAGAAGGTTTTTCCTGCGCCGTGCCCTGTGTGGGCTGCGCTTCCTGTGCGGCGCCTGCCAGAGCCTGTGCCGCTTTCATGCCTGCGCCGGGCGAAGCGGCAAACCCACCTGCCCAAACGGCCGCGCCGGGCCAAAAGCCCGGGCCGTAGGCCGCTGCGCCGCACACAACGGTGCCGGCCGCCAGCGCCAGCATGCAGGCGGGGGCGGCCAGGCGCTTCAGGGCGCCGTGTTTTATCACTTCCAAATGCTGGTGCCTCCCTTCCTGCTTTCAGATGTATGCGCGTGCAGGCCGCGGTATTTGTCGGCCGCCCGCAGCGCCCGGCGGGCGGGCAAAAACATTGATTTTTACAAACAAAGCGATTATACTATTCGTATATTTGCGTTTTCACGACAGGCCTCGCCATCAAACCGGCGCAGGGCAGTGCGCCCGAAAGCCGGGGCAGGCCTTCTCAGTTTTTGAAGGAGAGAACTTTTTGTATCACATCGGTCTCGACATTGGCAGCACCACCATCAAATGCGTGGTGCTGGATGAACAGCAGAACCTGCTGTACCATACTTATGAGCGTCACTATTCCCACATTGTGGAAAAGGCCGCCGAGGTGCTGGCCCAGGCGGATGAGGCATTCGTGAAAGGGGCTGCGGCACGCCTTGCGCTGTCTGGCTCGGCGGGCATGGGCTTTGCCGAAAGCTGCGGCATCCCCTTTGTGCAGGAGGTATATGCCACCCGCATTGCGGCCAACCGCTATATGCCCGGCACGGATGTTGTGATTGAGCTGGGCGGCGAGGACGCGAAAATTCTGTTTCTTACAAACGGCACCGAGGTGCGCATGAACGGCTCGTGCGCAGGCGGCACGGGCGCGTTTATCGACCAGATGGCCACCCTTCTGCACATGACGCCCGCCGAGATGAACGAGGCGGCCAAAACGGCACAAAAAACCTATACCATCGCCAGCCGCTGCGGCGTGTTTGCCAAAAGTGACGTGCAGCCGCTGTTGAACCAGGGCGCCAGCAAAAATGACGTGGCGCTGAGCATTTTCGGCGCCGTGGTGAACCAGACCATCGCCGGCCTGGCCCAGGGGCGGCCCATCCGCGGCAAGGTGCTGTATTTGGGCGGCCCGCTGACGTTTTTATCCGAGCTGCGCCGCAGCTTTGACAAAGCCCTTGGCGCGCAGGGCACCTGCCCGGAAAACAGCCTGTATTATGTGGCGCTGGGCGCTGCGCTGTATGCGCAGGGCGAGGAAAAGCTGGCGGATGTGACGGCCCGTTTGCGCGAATATTCCGCAACGGCAAAGTATGCTTTCCATGCGCCGCTGTTTAAAAACCGGCGCGAGTACGAAGATTTCCGTGCCCGGCACGCCCTGGCAGATGTGCCGCATATTGAATATACGCCAGAGTGCGGCGACATCCACATTGGCATCGACGCGGGCAGCACCACGGTAAAGGCCGTTGCCATTGACGAGAGGGCCAATATCGTATACACCAGCTACGAGCCCAACTCCGGCAACCCGGTGCCCATCATCCGCCGCTTTTTGCAGGAGATTTACGCCAGCTGCCCCGGCGCCCGCGTGGCAAGCGCCACGGCCACCGGCTATGGCGAAGAGCTTGTGAAAACGGCGTTCGGCGCCGATTTCGGCGTGGTGGAGACGGTGGCGCACTTTGCCGCTGCGCGCCATTTTATGCCCGAGGTGGATTTTGTCATTGACATTGGCGGGCAGGATATGAAATGCTTCAAGGCGGAAAACGGCGCCATCAGCGACATTTTCCTGAACGAGGCGTGTTCTTCCGGCTGCGGCAGCTTTTTGCAGACATTTGCCGAGGCGCTGGGCTATTCTGTGCCGGAATTTGCAAAGCTGGGCCTGTTTGCCGACAAACCGGTGGACCTTGGCAGCCGCTGCACGGTGTTTATGAACTCCAGCGTGAAGCAGGCCCAGAAGGACGGCGCGTCTATTGAAAATATCTCGGCAGGCCTTTCCATCAGCGTGGTGAAAAACGCGCTGTACAAAGTGATTCGTGCGGGCAGCCCGGACGAGCTGGGCCGCAACATTGTGGTGCAGGGCGGCACATTCTACAACGAGGCCGTGCTGCGCGCCTTTGAGCAGGAGATGGGCGTGAACGTCATTCGGCCCTCCATTGCCGGGCTGATGGGCGCTTTCGGCGCGGCGCTGTACGGCCGCGCCCATGCCCGCAAAGAGAGCACGCTGCTTTCGGCTCAGGCGCTGGAGATATTCACTCAGCAGGCCAAAAGCGTGAAGTGCGGGCTGTGCGGCAACCACTGCCAGCTAACGGTAAACACCTTCCCGGGCGGGCGCCGGTTTATTTCCGGCAACCGCTGCGACAGGCCCATCACGCACCGCACCGGCGATGACCCGTTGAACCTGTATGCCTACAAGCTTTCGCTGCTGGCGCAGTACGGCGAGGGCACAGGCACGCGCGGCATTGTGGGCATGCCCATGTGCCTCAGCTTTTACGAGCTGTTCCCCTTCTGGCATACGCTGTTCACAAAGCTGGGCTTCCGGGTGCGCCGCAGCGCATTTTCCACCCGTGCCACCTATCTGGCCGGGCAGGGAACCATCCCCTCCGACACCGTGTGCTACCCTGCAAAGCTGGCGCACGGCCATGTGAAAGAACTGGCCGAAATGCCAGACATAGACGCTATTTTTTACCCCTGCATGAGCTATAACTTTGACGAGGGCCTGGGCGACAACCACTATAACTGCCCGGTGGTGGCCTATTACCCCGAGGTGCTGGCCGCAAACTGCCCCGAGCTGGAGGGCAAGGCGTTTATCTATGATTTTGTGGGCCCGCACAACCGCAGGGCGTTCCCCAAAAAGATGACGGCTGTGCTGCAAAAACACTGGCCGGACATCACGCTGGCTGAAGTGGAGGCCGCAGCGGCCGCGGCCTATGACGAATATGCGGCGCATATGGCCGCTGTGCGCAAACGCGGCGCCGAGATTATTGCCGAGGCCCGCAAGGCGGGGCGGCGCATCATCGTGCTGGCAGGCCGCCCCTATCATGTGGACCCGGAGATCAACCACGGCATTGATAAGCTTATCTGCTCGCACGGGGCCGCCGTGGTGACCGAGGACAGCATTTCGCACCTTGTGCAGAAATTTGATACGCGCGTTTTGAACCAGTGGACCTACCACGCCCGCCTGTACGCCGCGGCGAAGTATATTGCAGACCAGCCGGACATGGACCTTGTGCAGCTGGTGAGTTTTGGGTGCGGCGTAGACGCGATTACCACCGATGAAACGCGCGAGATTTTGCAGCGCGAGGGCAAGCTGTACACCCAAATCAAAATCGACGAGATTACGAACTTAGGCACTGTGAATATCCGCCTGCGCAGCCTGTTCGCCGCGCTGGAGCAGTAAGGCACAGCACCCAAGGAGGTACCCCTTTATGGAACAACAGCTTCCGGTTTACCCCAAATTTACCAAAGAGATGAAGCACACCCACAAAATTCTCATCCCCAACATGCTGCCCATCCACTGGACGCTGCTGCGAGATGCCCTTGAGGATGAGGGCTATGACGCCGAGGTGCTTACCACCACTGGCCCTGAAATTGCGCAGGAGGGCCTGAAATATGTGCACAACGACACCTGCTACCCTGCGCTTCTGGTGATTGGGCAGTTTATTTGCGCGCTGAAAAGCGGCAAATACGATTTACAGCACACCGCCCTGCTGATTACACAGACGGGCGGCGGATGCCGCGCTTCCAACTATATCCACCTGCTGCGCAAGGCTCTGGTAAAGGCGGGCTTTGGCAATGTGCCGGTGGCCAGCCTGAACTTTTCCGGCCTTGAAAAGGACAGCGGTTTTTCCCTCACGGTGCCGCTGCTGCGCAAGGTGGTGTCTGCCGTGTTTTACGGCGACGAGCTGATGTGCCTGGCCAACCAGGTGCGCCCCTACGAGCAAACGCCCGGCGCAGCCGACGCCGTGGTGGCGTGCTGGCTGCGTGTGCTGGCAGCCCAGTATGACGGCAAGCGCGGCATTACAAAGCGGGATATGCGCCGCAACTTTGCGGCCATTGCGGCCGATTTTGCCGCTGTGCCCGTGCACTGGTGCCCGCGTGTGAAGGTGGGTGTCGTGGGCGAAATCTATGTGAAATACTCCGCCCTTGGCAACAATGGGCTGGAGGCCTTTCTGGCCAGTGAGGGGTGCGAGGTAAACGTGCCCGGCCTGATGGGCTTTGTGCAGTACTGCGTGGAAAATATGCGCGAGACATCAAAGCTGTACGGCGGCGACACCTGGCTGGCCCGTGCGGCAAGCATTGTTCAGGATTTTCTGGACACGCGCGAAGAAATGATGCTGGCGGCCATTGCAAAGTACCCGCAGTTCCATGCCCCCATGCCCTTTGCCAAAATGAAAAAAATGGCCCAGGGCATTATCAGCTACGGCGTAAAAATGGGCGAGGGCTGGCTTTTAACAGCCGAAATGGTAGAGCTGGTGCATTCCGGCTTTGAAAACATTGTGTGCACCCAGCCCTTTGGCTGCCTGCCGAACCACATCAGCGGCAAGGGAATGATCAACAAAATACGCGCCCTGTACCCCTCGGCCAACATCACGCCCATCGACTATGACCCAAGCGCCACGCGCGTGAACCAGGAAAACCGCATCCGCCTGATGCTCAGCGTGGCCAAAGAGCGCCTGCAGGCCCCGGCCGCCGCACAGCCTCAGCCGCTGTACGGTGCAGAGGGCACCGTGGAAGCAAAACTGGAGCCCGCGCTGTGAGCGCAAGCCCCATTTGCGGCATAAGGCATAAAGTAAAAAGCCCCCAGTGTGAAACTGGGGGCTTTTTGAAATTGTGCACAGTATGCAGCGGCAGTTTCCCGTATTTGCTTTGCATGGCCTGACTTTTAAAAATGCCCGGCCGGTGTTTTTTGCCCGCATGTGTGCTATACTGAAAAAAACAGAAAAAGGGGGCGGCGGCATGGCCGTTTCGCAGTATGAGTTCACAGGCAAGAGGCCCCTGCGGCTGAAAGAGATGTCTACCGATGGCAAGGCCGACGGCGTGCACAAGGCCGATAAACCGGCCATTTTGGCCAAAACGCGGGAAAACCTGGCCAAAATAGCGCAATGGCAGGAGAAACTGTATGCAGATGGCCGCGAGGGCGTGGTGTTTGTGCTGCAGGCCATGGACGCGGCGGGAAAGGACAGCACCATTAAGCACGCCATGGCCAGCCTGAACCCGCAGGGCGTGGACGTGGTAAGTTTTAAACAGCCTTCTCAGGAAGAGCTGGCGCACGATTACTTGTGGCGTGCCGCCCGTGCCCTGCCACCGCGTGGAAAAATTGCCATTTTTAACCGCTCGCATTACGAGGACGTGCTGGTGGTGCAGGTGCACGAGCTGCAAAACACTTACCGCATTGCAAAGCGCTGCCTGCACGATGGGCATTTCTTTGAAAAACGGTATGAGCAGATTCGCAACTTTGAAGAATATCTGTATGAAAACAGCTACCGCGTGGTGAAAATTTTTCTGAATGTTTCGAAAAAAGAGCAGAAAAAGCGCTTTCTGGAGCGCATTGACGACGAGGCGAAAAACTGGAAGTTTTCAGCCGGCGATTTGAAAGAGCGCGAGCACTGGGACGAATACCAGAAACTGTATGAAAAGGCCATCAACGCCACCGCCACGCCGCACAGCCCGTGGTTTGTGCTTCCGGCAGACCGCAAGTGGTACACGCGATATCTTGTCAGCGAAGTGGTGCTGCAGACGCTGGAGGCGTGCGCGCCCGAATATCCAGAGCTGCCAGAAAAAGACAAAGCCAACCTGGCCGCCTGCAAGGCAGCCCTGCTGGCAGAGTAAGGCGCCGCCCGGACCGGAAATGCGAAAAAACAGGCAGCCATCTGTGTGCTTCACAGATGGCTGCCTGTTTTGCGTGAAAGGTTACAGTGCGGCGTTGAAAGCAAGCACAAGCCTTTCCCAAGTGGTGCGGCCGATGACGCCGTCGATGGAGAGCCCCTCCCTTGCCTGGAAGGCCTCGGTGGCCTGGCGCGTGCTGGCGCCGAACCGGCCGTCCACCGTAAGGCCGGCGCCCAGCGCTTTGTTCAGGTAGCTTTGTGCAATGCGCACATCGTCACCGGAAGAGCCCGTGCGCAGGGCCGTGCCCGCATAGACGGGCGACACGCGCGTGGGTGCGCCCTGTTGCATGGCATTGTGCACATCCACAATTTTTGCCCAGGTGTTTTTGCCCACCAGGCCGTCTGCTGCAACGCTGAACTGCCGCTGGAACAGGCGCGCAGCGGCGGACATGTTCTGGCCATAGGCGGAATCTACGGTTTGGTTGTTGATGGCGGTGTACAAACCGGAAAGGGCGTTCAGATACGTCTGCATGTGGCCCACGTCCTGGCTGCGTGCGCCCGGGCGAAGCGTGATGCCGGGGAAGGTATCTGCGCTGCCGGAAAAACGGGCGTTGTAGGCGGCGATAATTGCGTTCCAGGTGGCGCCGCCCACAATTCCATCTGCCGCAAGGCTGTGGGTGTACTGAAACACCTGCACGGCAATTTTGGTGTTCTGGCCGAATTTCCCGTCCACCGTCAGGGTGGGGATGTTGGGGTCATCCACGCGCAGGGCGTTCAGGTAGGTTTGAATGCGCGCCACTTCGCTGCTGTTCGAGCCAATGGTAAGCAGGTGCCCGGGGTAGGCCGGGCTGACAGTTAAGGTTTCAAAAGAATCATTTGTAAGCATGCTGCATGCCTCCTTTGCCCCATGGTATGCCGCAGCCCGGCGCACGGTGTAACCCGTGCGCCAAAATGCCCCGGCCCGCGGCAAAAGGGAAAAACGGCGCGGAAAACAGGCCGCTTTTTGCCACAACCCCAGCGAAGCGGGTTGCCCTTGGCAGAAAAAGTTCCGGCGGAACTTTTGAGCAACCTGCCCGTTTGCAAAGCGATGGCGGCAGCGCTTTTTGCCGCCAAGGGCCGGCCCGGCAATTTTGCGTGAACAGCAGCGAGAAAAAAGCCCGGCAATCCGTCAGGATTGCCGGGCTTTTGAATGCGTCAGGCGTAAAATTGTCAATTCAAAACCGGTGCTTTCTTGCGTCACCGCGCCTAAAACCCGGGGAAGGGGGCATGCAGCTGTACCGGAATGCGGAATAACATCACCGGCGGCGAAGCTGTGGCACAAGGCGCGTTTCCACCAGGCGCAAAAGCGCATACAACAGCGCGGTGTCCACCGGCAGTTTGACGGCGTTTTTCAAAAGCCGCGCGGCGGAAAGCACAAAGGCGTTGCCGTACATGATGTGCAGCCAAAGCGGCGTCAGGCACAAATTCAGCACCAGCACTGCCGTCAGGCATGCGCAGAATGTGCGCGCCAGCGTCACCTTGCGGCGGTAGAACCAGCAGCCGTAGATGAAGCCCAGCAGAAATTCATTCAGCACAAAGCCGAAAAAGAAATCGCCATTGGGGCGCAGAAAATACCCAAGAATATCAATGACAACACCTGCCAGCCCGGCCAGCCACGGCCCGTATAAAAAGCCGGAAACGCCCACCGCAAGAAAAGAAATGCCAATTTCCAGCATGGGGCCTACCTGCCAGGTGAACCTGTCCAGCACCACGGCCAGGGCCGCCAGCATGGCAGCGCCCGCCATGCTGGCAGTGCGCCGCACCTCGCGGGCCGCCGCCTGCATGCGGGCAAAGAATGCACGAACGGAATTTTGCATAGAAAAAACCTCCTTTTTGCGCGTGTTGCCGCACAAAAAGAAGGCCCGAAAGGCAAGGGCCGCCGGGCCGGGCAGCCCGGCGCGGCCCCGGCCGCGCGTTCTTGTTCATGCAGCAGCGGGATGCGAAGCCTGCACCGCAAGCAGGTGCTTTTCGTCCGCCCTGCAACTCCCCGTCAGGGCGACACTTCACGCGCAGGCCTCTACTCTGCGTACAGTGATATGATACCCGCCTTTCGGGTTTTGCGCAAGGCCTTGAGCAAAAAAACTTTTTCTGCTATACTTTCGGCGAATATCTGCCGCCGCACTTTTCCGCTTATGCGGGTGTGCGCGGCAAAGGCAAAGGTGGGAAAACCAAGATGGCGCAGGGGAAAACGAACGCCGTGCGCCTGCTGGACAAAGCGGGCGTGCCGTATGAACTGCATGAATATCAGGTGGACGCAGCGCATGCGCCCCGGGGCGAGCTGGGCCTGGAGGTGGCGCACAAAGTGGGCATTTTGCCGCAGATGGTGTTCAAAACGCTGGTGGCGCGCGGCCCGGGCGGGCACTATGTGTTCGTGGTGCCTGTGGCCGCCCAGCTGGACCTGAAGAAGGCCGCAGCCGCAGTGGGGGAAAAGCGGGTAGAGCTTTTGCCCGTGGCAGAAATCCAGAAGGTTACGGGCTATATCCGCGGCGGGTGCAGCCCGCTGGGCATGAAAAAGGCGTACCCCACGGTGTTTGACATCTCGGCGCAGGCGCAGGGCACGGTTTGCGTCAGCGCGGGGCGCCCGGGGCTGCAGGTGCAGGCGGCGCCACAGGCGCTGGCCGGGCTGTGCGGCGCAAAGTTTGCGCTTCTTACGCAGGGCTGAACCGGCGGGAAACCCTTTATAAAAACACCGAAAAAGCCCGCGGGCACGGGCGGTTTCTTGTGCCGTTTTCCAAACGTGCGCAAAAGGCATTGATTTCACGCGAAAAAAGGGCTAGTATAAAAGAGAAGTACGAACCGGCGGGAGGTTTGCGCGATGCAGAGCGTTCGCTTTTGGGCACAGGGGCATTGCAGGCCGAAGTGTGTGCGGCGGCGTTGCACGCGCGCGGGCATCCAGCGTACGGGCGAAGTGTAAACACAAAGGCCATGGTGTACCTGCACCGTGGCTTTTTTCATTTCCCACGGCGCGTGGCGGAAGCTGCCGGGCAGCATGGAAAGGAAGCGTTATCATGAAAAAAGTTGCCATCATCATGGGGTCGGACTCTGACTGGCCCGTTGTGAAAGGCGCAGCTCAGGTGCTGAAGGGCTATGGCATCCCCTTCGAAGCGCATGTGCTCAGCGCACACCGCACCCCGGCCGAGGCGGCCAGGTTTGCGCGCGCGGCGCAGGAAAACGGCTTCGGGGTGCTGATTGCCGCGGCCGGCATGGCCGCACACCTGGCCGGGGCCCTTGCCGCCAACACCACGCTGCCGGTGATTGGCGTCCCGGTAAAGGGCGGCGCGGCCGACGGGCTGGACGCCTTGCTTGCCACTGTGCAGATGCCCACAGGCATTCCGGTGGCCACGGTGGCGCTGAACGGGGCCAAAAATGCGGCTGTGCTGGCCGCGCAGATTTTGGCTTTGGGCGAGCCGCAGCTTGCCGCCGCATTGAAGGCCGAGCGCGAAGCTATGGCAGAAACCATTGCCAAAAAGGACGAGGCCTTGCAGAACGAAATTGCCAGCCTGTAACGGGCGGCCGGCAAAGAGGGGGACCACAATGGAAAAAAGGGAACAGTTGTACGAGGGAAAGGCCAAAAAGGTGTTTGCCACCGATGACCCGGCCCTGGTGATTGTAGATTATAAAGATGACGCCACGGCCGGCGACGGCGCAAAGCGCGGCACAATCCGTGGCAAAGGCGTGGTAAACAACCGCCTTTCCAACCACATGATGAAACTGCTGGAAGAAAAAGGCGTGCCCACGCATTTTGTGCAGGAGCTTTCTGAGCGCGAAACCCTGGTGAAGAAAGTAAAGATTGTGCCTTTGGAAGTGATTGTGCGCAATGTGGCCGCGGGCAGCTTTTCCAAGCGCCTGGGTGTGCCGGAGGGCACGGTGCTGCAATGCCCCACCATCGAATTCAGCTATAAAAACGACGCCTTGCACGACCCGCTTATCAACCGGTATCACGCCGTGGCGCTGGGCATCACCACTTTTGACGAGATAGACACCATCATCCGCCTGGCATTTCAGGTGAACGGCATCCTGCAAGAATACCTGCTGGGGCACGGCATCCGCCTTATCGATTTCAAGCTGGAGTTCGGCCGCCTTGCCGGCGGCGCTATTGTGCTGGCCGATGAAATCAGCCCGGACACCTGCCGCCTTTGGGACGCAAAGACGAACGCACATTTGGATAAGGACCTGTTCCGCCGAGATTTGGGCGGCGAAGAGGAAGCCTATGCCGAAGTAATGGCCCGCCTGCTGGGCTGAAACAAGCTAGAAAACGGAAAGGGAACTGATATGAAGGAATATCTGGACGAAAAGTTGCATGAGGAATGCGGCGTGTTCGGCATGTATGACCGGGACGGCCACGACGTGGTGGCCACGGCGTATTATGCGCTGTATGCCCTGCAGCACCGCGGGCAAGAGAGCTGCGGCATTGCCGTAAACGATGGCGGCGTCATCTATAAGCGCCGCGAGCTGGGCCTTGTGAACGAAGTGTTCACCAAGGACGTGCTGGACGCCATGCCCCGCGGGCAGATGTGCATCGGCCACTGCCGCTATGCCACCACGGGCACGCGCCTGCGCGCCAATGCGCAGCCGTTTGTCATTCGCCATGTAAAGGGGCCCATGGCCATTGCCCACAACGGGAACCTCACAAACTCTGCCGAATTGCGCGAAGAGTTCGAGCTGGCGGGCGGCATATTCCAATCCACCTCCGATACAGAGGTTATTGCCTATACCATCACCAAAGAGCGGCTGAGCGCCGGCAGCATCGAGCAGGCGGTAGAGCGCGCAATGGATAAACTGCAGGGCGCATATTCTCTGGTGGTGATGAGCCCGCGCAAGCTGATTGCCGCGCGCGACCCCTATGGCTACCGGCCGCTGTGCATTGGCAAAATTGGCGGCAGCGATGTCATTGCCAGCGAAAGCTGCGCCATTCTGGCGGCGGGCGGCGAGTTTGTGCGCGATGTGGAGCCGGGCGAGATTGTGATGTTCGACGAAGAGGGCATGCACAGCATCAAAACGCACTGCGGCGGAAAAACGGGCCTGTGCGTGTTTGAATTCGTCTATTTTGCCCGGCCGGATTCTGTCATAGACGGTGCCAGCGTGCACCGCGCACGCCGCCGTGCCGGCGCTTTTCTGGCGCTGGAACACCCGGTGCAGGCGGACGTGGTGGTTGGCGTGCCAGATTCCGGCCTGGACGCCGCGCTGGGCTACTCCCAGCAAAGCGGCATCCCCTACGGCATCGGCTTTTTGAAAAACAAATACATTGGGCGCACGTTCATTCAGCCCTCCCAGAAGCTGCGGGAAAACACCGTGCGCATCAAGCTGAACCCCATTGCAGACACCGTGGCGGGCAAACGCGTGGTGCTGGTGGATGATTCCATTGTGCGCGGCACCACCTCCAAACAAATTGTGCAGCTTCTGCGCGAGGCGGGGGCAAAGGAGGTGCACTTCCGCTCTTCGGCGCCGAAGTTCCTGTACCCCTGCTATTTCGGCACAGATATCGACAGCCGGGAGAATTTGATTGCGGCCAATTATTCCACACAGGAGATTGCCGAGATGATTGGGGTGGACAGCCTGGGCTTTTTGAGCGTGGAGAGTGTGAAGCAAATTGCCGAAAACTGCCACTGCGATTTCTGCGCCGGATGCTTTACCGGCGAATATCCCTCTGCGCCGCCGCAGGTGCCGCAGAAATCCAAATTTGAACACAAAATAGGCGCCGCAGGCGACTGAACGCCGCCGGGCAGAAAGGAAGAAAAAATGGAAAAGAGTTTTTCGGAAAGCTATAAGGCAGCCGGTGTGGATATCACGGCCGGCTACGCTGCTGTGGAATTGATGAAACAGCATGTGGCGCGCACCATGACGCCCGGCGCCATTGGCGGGCTGGGCGGCTTTGGCGGTTTGTTCGAGCTGGACATGACCGGCCTTGAGCACCCGGTGCTGGTGTCTGGCACAGACGGCGTGGGCACCAAGCTGAAGCTGGCCATTCTGATGGATAAGCACAACACGGTGGGCATTGACGGTGTTGCCATGTGCGTGAACGACATCATCACCTGCGGGGCAAAGCCTCTGATATTCCTGGATTATATCGCCTGCGGAAAGGTGATGCCGGAGAAGGTTGCGGCCATTGTGTCCGGCGTGGCCGAGGGCTGCGTGCAGGCGGGCGCGGCCCTGGTGGGCGGCGAAACGGCCGAAATGCCGGGTTTTTACCCGGAAAACGAATATGACCTTGCGGGCTTTGCCGTTGGCGTTGTGGAAAAATCGAAAATTATTGACAACACACAGATGCGCCCGGGCGACGCCATCATTGCGCTGCCGTCCTCTGGCGTGCATTCCAACGGCTTCTCGCTGGTGCGCAGGGTGTTTGACATCAACGAAAAAACGGTGTGGCACTATGAGGCGGACCTTGGCAAAAGCCTGGGCGAGGCGCTGCTTGTGCCCACGCGCATCTATGTAAAGCCCGTTCTGGCCCTTTTGGAAAAGGTGCCGGTGTACGCCATCTGCCACATCACGGGCGGCGGCTTCTATGAAAACCTGCCCCGTGCGCTGGCCGACGGCTGTGTGGCACGCATTGAAAAGGCTAAGCTGCGCACGCCTGCCATTTTCGAGCTCATCCGCAAAACGGGCAATATTTCCGAACACGATATGTACAACACCTTCAACATGGGCGTGGGCATGGCCGTTGTTGTGCCCGCGGAACACGCCGATGCGGCGCTGGCCGTGCTGAGAGAAAACGGCGAGGATGCCTATTTCATGGGCGAAGTGGCCGAAGGCGCCGAGAAGGGCGTAGAGCTATGGTAAACGCGGCAGTGCTCGTCTCTGGCGGCGGCACAAACCTGCAGGCCCTGCTGGATGCCCAGGCGGCCGGGCGCATGCCCCATGTGCGCATTGCGCTGGTGGTTGCCTCAAACCCGCAGGCCTATGCGCTGCAGCGCGCGGCCAAAGCGGGCGTAGAGGCGGTTGTATGCGCCAGAAAGGCATATGAAAGCGCCAGCGCGCACGACGCGGCGCTTTGCGGCCTTTTGCAAGGCCATGGCATTGACATGGTGGTGCTGGCGGGGTATCTCTCTATGATAGGCCCCCGGGTGCTGGCGGCCTACCCGGATAAAATTCTCAATATTCACCCCAGCCTCATCCCCTCGTTCTGCGGCGCGGGCTATTACGGCCTTCGCGTGCACGAGGCCGCGCTTGCAAAGGGTGTAAAAGTGACGGGCGCCACCGTGCACCTTGTGAACGAGCATTATGACGAAGGGCGCATCCTGGCGCAGAAGGCCGTAGAGGTGTGCGAGGGAGATACGCCCGAAACGCTGCAGCGCCGCGTGATGGAGCAGGCGGAATGGGTCATTCTTCCGCAGGCGGCCGAGTGCCTGGCGCAGCAGCTGGAGCAGGGCTGACAGGCACTGTGCCCAAAAACGCGCCCCGCCTTTGGGGCGGCGCGCACAGGAACTATGCCGTGCGCTGTGCACGGCAAACAGAAAAGCGGAGGGAAGCGTTATGGAACATCTGAGCCTTGCGGCAGAGCTGGCCGTAAATTCATACCCCGGGCGTGGCATCGTCATTGGCCGTTCAGACGACGGTTTGCGCGCTGTGATTGCCTATTTCATCATGGGCCGTTCGGCCAACAGCCGCAACCGCGTGTTTACAGAAAAAGACGGCGGCATCATCACTCAGGCGGCCGACCCGTCCAAGCTGGAGGACCCCAGCCTTATCATCTATGCGCCTGTGCGCGTGTTCGGCAACCGCACCATTGTCACAAACGGCGACCAGACAGACACCATTTTTGAAGCATACGAAAAGGGCCGCGGCTTTGCAAAGGCCCTGCGCACGCGCACTTTTGAGCCGGATGCCCCCAATTTTACCCCGCGCATCTCTGGCGTTGTGAAGGTGAGCAAAAAGGGGAAAATGAGCTATAAGATGTCGATCCTGCGCTCGGATGAGGGCAACGGCGGCTCGGTAGAGCGCTTCTTCTTCGAATATCCCCAGCCCGTGCCGGGCGAGGGCCGCTTCCTGCACACTTACCGCTGTGACGGCAACCCCATTCCCTCGTTTTCCGGCGAGCCGGAAAAGGTGAGGCTCTCGGGTGACATCGACACCTTTACCAATATGCTGTGGAACAGCTTGAACGAAGACAACAAAGTGTCGCTGTTCGTGCGGGAGATTGAGCTGAAAACAGGCAAGTGCGCCACGCGCATTGTGAACAAATACGAGAAAGTGTAACCGCCGTTCGGGCAGAGAGGAGCTTTGAGATGAAAGAACTGGAATTGAAATATGGCTGCAACCCCAACCAGAAGCCCGCGCGCATCTTCATGGCGCAGGGCGAGCTGCCCGTGCAGGTGCTGAACGGAAAGCCCGGTTATATCAACTTTCTGGACGCGCTGAATTCCTGGCAGCTTGTCAAAGAGCTGAAAGAGGCCACGGGCCTGCCAGCGGCGGCCTCGTTCAAGCATGTGTCGCCCGCAGGCGCCGCGCTGGGCCTGCCTTTGACGGACGCCATGAAAAAGATGTATTTTGTGGAGGGGCTGCAGCTCAGCCCTCTGGCCTGTGCGTATGCGCGCGCCCGCGGAGCAGACAGGATGTCCTCCTTCGGCGATTGGATTGCCCTTTCCGATGAGTGCGACGAGGCCACGGCAAAGGTGATTCAGCACGAGGTAACGGACGGCATCATTGCCCCGGGTTATTCCGAGGCCGCGCTGGCCATTTTGAAAACAAAGCGCAAGGGCGGCTATAATATTGTGCAGATAGACCCGGCGTATACGCCCGCGCCCATTGAACACAAGGACGTGTTCGGCATCACCTTTGAACAGGGCCGCAACGAGGCAAAATTTGGCCCCGAGACGTTCTCGAACATTGTCACCAAAAACAAAACGCTCACCGAAGAGCAAAAGCGCGATTTGATTTTGTGCCTCATCACCCTGAAATACACACAGTCCAACTCTGTGTGCTATGCCGAGGGCGGGCAGATCATCGGCGTGGGCGCCGGCCAGCAAAGCCGCATCCACTGCACGCGCCTGGCGGGCAACAAAGCGGATATCTGGCACTTGCGCCAGCACCCGAAGGTGCTGGGCCTGCCCTTCCGCGCAGACGTATCGCGCCCGAACCGCGATAACGCCATTGATGTGTATATTTCCGATGAATACGAGGACGTCATTGGCGAGGACGTGTGGGCGCAGACGTTCACACAGCGCCCCGAACCGCTGACACCTGCGGAAAAGAAAGAATGGCTGGCCCGCTTCACCGGCGTGTGCCTTGGCTCGGATGCGTTCTTCCCCTTTGGCGATAACATCGAGCGCGCGCGCCGCTCTGGCGTGACGGCCATTGTAGAGCCGGGCGGCTCTATTCGCGATGAACAGGTGATTGAGACGTGTGACAAATACGGCATTGTAATGGCATTCAACGGCCTGCGCCTGTTCCACCACTAAGCCCAGGCGGCGCTTTGCTGCGCCACCATTGCCTGTGCGCCCGGGCGCAGGGCGCATGCCCTGCCCATATCCTTGCGGCTTGCCGCAACAAGGAGGCATAGCCCCATGGCTTACCTGCAAAGCATGAAAAAGCGCTGGCCCATCCTGGCGGGCATGGCAGTGTTCATTGTGGCCGGCGCCTGTATGAACGCCTTCGGCGGGCTGTTTATTCCCCCGCTGGCGCTTGTTCTGTGCGTGCTGGGTATCTGGCTGCCCGGGCGGGTGCTGGCCGAAATTGCGGGCGCAAAGCGGTTCGGCCTTTTGCAGACGGCCTCGTTCGCGTTTGGCATGCTGGCGTTTGCGGCGTGCAGCGCGCTGGCCAGCGCCAGCGGCGCCTTTTGGTTGCCGTGGCTTTTGGTTGCCGCGGGGCTTTTTGGGCTGTGGGCAAAGCGCAGGCCGCTGCTTGCAGCCCTGCGTGCGCCGGATAAGCCCGGCGACAGCTGGCTGTGCGCGGCCGTGCTGTGCCTGCTGGCGCTGTACTGTGTGGGCGGCTCGCTTCGCTTTGCCCTGCCCGCGGCGGCAGGCGGTGCCGTGGTGCCTCAGCAGGATTTTTTCTGGAATGTAGGCAACGCGCAAAGCTTCCTTTTGGGGTTCCCCCCGCAGGACCTTCGCTTTTCCGGCTACACCCTGACGTATCATTATCTTTCCGAGCTGTTAGCAGCCGGCCTTTCCATGGCAACCGGTGCTTCGTGCTATGATATCGAGGCTGCGCTGCTTCCGCTGGCGGGCATTTTGTTCACAGTTGCCATGCTGTGGGACTTTGGCCGCATTCTGTACAATGGCAGTGTCAAAAAGACGGGCCTGCTTTTGGGCCTTGTGTTTCTGTGCGGCGGCGCGGGGCTGTGGAAGGTGTTTGAATACGGCCGCTGCCCGTTCTGGAACCTCAGCGTCTATCATGTGCTTACGAACATCAATGGCATGGGCTTTGGCCTGGGCCTGCTGGCGGCCTTTTTTGCCACCGGCACGGTGTTGTTCCGGCGCGAGGGGGCAGTGCGGCCCGCGTGGCTGTGGGCGCTGCATGCCTCTGCCTTTGTGCTTTTGTGCTTTGCCAAGGGGCCGGTGGCCGGTGTGGCGGTGCTGGCGTTTTGCTGTGCCGCACTGGCGCGGTTGCCGGGCGCGGGGCGCGGCGGCATGCGCCCGCGGGCCTGCACAATGGCCTGGGCGCTGGTGCTGCTGGCCGGGTTTGGCGCGCTGTACCTGACGTTTTTCTCGGCAGGCGCGGGCACCAGCATCCATTTCAGCGTGTTCGGCACGCTGGAAAAATCTTATTTTACCAATTTCATTGCCCTCATCCGGGCCAAGTGGCCGGTGCTGCTGGGCGCGGCGGCGCCGGTGTTCATGCTGGCGCAGGCGGTTTGCTATGCGCCGGCGGCCATGCCGCTTGCGCTTTTGGGCGGTGTGCGCGATGCGCTGCGCATCTTCCGCCTGCCGGGCGAAAAGCTGATGCTGTACGCGGGGCTTTTGGGCGGGTTTGCCGCGTTTTTCCTGTTCGACCACGAAGCCATGAGCCAGATGTATTTTGCCTTTTTGGGCCTTTTGTGCGCAGACGCCCTGGCGGTGCAGAACCTGCCCGGCTTTGCGGCGTTCTGCGCGCGAAGAAAAAAGGCGGTTTCGCTGGCTTGCCGGGGTGTGGTTGCCGCGCTGGCGCTGGTGGGCCTTGTGACAGGTGTGTGCACCATGGCGCAGATGGTGCGCGAGACAGTGCCCGTGATGACGCGCACAGCGGCAGATGATTCGTGGGACCTTCCCCTGACGGCTGCGGAACAGCAGGCCATGGAATGGGTGGGGCAAAATGTGCCCGAAACGGCCCTGCTGGCCACCAACCGCACGCACACAGGCCAGGCGCTGGAAGGGCTTTCGAACGTGTATTCCGGCCTGAGCGGGCGGCGCTTTTACATGGAGAGCTTTAAATATGCAAAATCGAACCTTGGCGTGCCGGAAGAAGAGGCCGCCCGGCGGGTAGATGAGATGAAAGCTCTGTTCGGCCCTGAGACCGAAGCGGCTGAGGCAGCGGCTTTCTGCCGGGAAAAGGGCATTGACTATGTGGTATATTCCGCACAGGCTGCGCGCTATGGCTGGGATATTACCGAGCAGACGCAGCCCGGCATTTTTGCAGGCGGCGCGGTGCCCGGCGGGTTCGAGGCGGTTTATGAAAACAGCGATGTGACAGTGTTCAAAGTAATAGAATGATGGAGGAAAAACCATGAAAGTACTGGTCGTAGGCGGCGGCGGGCGCGAGCACGCCATCATTCGCAAACTGAAAGAGGCCAAGGCGGCGCCAAAGCTTTACTGCGCGCCGGGCAACGGGGGCATTGCGGCGGACGCCGAATGTGTGCCCATCAAGGCCACGGACGTGCAGGCCATGGTGGAATGGGCGGTGCAGAACGCCATAGATTATGTGGTGGTGGCGCCGGACGACCCCCTTGCCCTGGGCATGGTGGACGCGCTGGCAGAAAAGGGCATTCCTGCGTTTGGCCCCAATAAGGCCGCCGCACGCATCGAGGCCAGCAAGGTGTTTTCCAAGAATCTGATGAAAAAGTACGGCATCCCCACCGCACGCTATGAGACGTTCAGCGATGCGGAAAGCGCGCGCGCCTATATCCGCGCACAGGACAAATACCCGGTGGTGGTGAAGGCGGACGGCCTGGCCCTTGGAAAGGGTGTGCTTATTTGCAAAGATGAGGCGGCCGCCATGGCCGCTGTGAAAAGCATGATGGAGGACGGCGCGTTCGGCGCCTCTGGCAGCCGGGTGGTGGTAGAGGAATTCCTCACCGGGCCAGAGGTGTCTGTACTGAGCTTTACCGACGGGCAGACAGTGGTGCCCATGGTGTCCAGCATGGACCATAAGCGTGCGCTGGACGGCGATGAGGGCCTGAACACAGGCGGCATGGGCACCATTGCCCCCAACCCCTATTACACGCCGGAAATTGCGCAGGTGTGCATGCGCACCATCTTCCTGCCCACCATCGAGGCCATGCGCTCCGAGGGCTGCCCGTTCCAGGGCTGCCTGTACTTTGGGCTGATGCTTACGCCGGACGGCCCGAAGGTGATCGAGTATAACTGCCGCTTTGGCGACCCGGAAACACAGGTGGTGCTGCCGTTGCTGGAGGGCGATTTGCTGGAAATTATGCAGGCCACCACAAACGGCACGCTGGCCGGTGTGCCGGTGAAATGGAAGGACGCCTATGCCGCCTGCGTGGTGCTGGCCTCGGGCGGTTACCCGCAAACATACGAGAGCGGCAAGCGCATCACCGGCCTTGTGGATGGCCAGCTGCCTGGCGGTGAGGCCACGGTGTTCCACGCGGGCACCAGGCTGGAGGGGGGCGAGCTGGTTACCGCCGGCGGCCGTGTGCTGGGCGTGACGGCCGTGGCAGAGACGCTGCTGGCGGCGGTGAAAGACGCCTATGCCGCGGCAGACCATATCCATTTTGAGGGCATGCACAAGCGCAGCGACATTGGCGCGCGCGCACTGCACGCCGCACAGGGAGGAAATTGAACCATGGCAGTACAGCGTATCTATGTGGAAAAACGACCCGAGCATGCGGTGGAGGCAAAAGGCCTTCTGGCCGAGTTTCGCGGCCTTTTGGGCGTGAAGGGCCTTACCGGCCTGCGCATTTTGAACCGTTATGATGTGGAGGGCATGGCGCCCGAACAGTTCCGCCAGGCGGTGCCTGTGGTGTTTTCCGAGCCGCAGCTGGACGAGGTGTACCCGGCCATCCCGCAGGGCGAATTTACCGTGTTCGCCACCGAATACTTGCCGGGTCAGTTCGACCAGCGCGCTGCCTCGGCGGCAGAGTGCGTGGGCCTTCTGTTTGGCGGCGAGCGTCCGGCCGTGGCCACGGCGCGCGTGTTCCTGCTTTCGGGCAGTGTCAGCGAAGCCGAGCTTGCGGCCATCAAAAAATATGTCATCAACCCGGTGGAGGCACGCGAGGCCTCGCTGGAAGAGAAGGCGACGCTGGCCGCGGAATACCCGGCCCCCGATCGCGTTGCCACACTGACGGGCTTCATTGAGCTGGAAAAACCTGCTCTGGCGGCCATGGTGCAGCAGTACGGCCTTGCCATGGACGCAGACGATGTCGCTTTCTGTCAGGCCTATTTCCGCAAGGAAGGGCGCGACCCCACCATCACCGAGCTGCGCATGATAGATACCTATTGGTCCGACCACTGCCGCCACACCACGTTCGGCACCATTCTGGACGAGGTGGTGCCCGGCAGCGAGACACTGGAAAAGGCGTATGCGCGGTATCTTGCCATGCGCAAAGAGGTGTATGCGGGCAAACAGGAAAAACCCATGTGCCTGATGGATATGGGCACCATGGGCGGCAAATACCTCAAAAAGAAAGGCGTTTTGAAGGGCCTGGATGAATCGGACGAGATCAACGCCTGCAGCGTGAAAATTGAGGTGGACAACAACGGAACACAAGAGCCCTGGCTGCTTTTGTTCAAAAACGAAACACACAACCATCCCACAGAAATAGAACCCTTTGGCGGCGCGGCCACCTGCATTGGCGGCGCCATCCGCGACCCTCTTGCAAACCGCGGCTATGTGTTTGGGGCCATGCGCGTCACCGGTGCGGCAGACCCGCTGAAGCCGGTGAGCGAAACCATGCCCGGCAAGCTGCCGCAGCGCAAGCTGGTGCAAACGGCGGCTGCCGGCTATTCCAGCTATGGCAACCAAATTGGCCTTGCCACCGGCATTGTGGATGAGCTGTACCACCCCGGCTATGTGGCAAAGCGCATGGAAATTGGCGCTGTGCTGGGCGCCGTGCCGGAAGAAAATGTGCGGCGCGAGCAGCCCGCGCCGGGCGACGTGGTTATTCTTCTGGGCGGGCGCACGGGCCGCGACGGCTGCGGCGGCGCCACGGGCTCTTCCAAAGCGCACAAGCTGGAGAGCCTGGAAACATGCGGCGCCGAGGTGCAGAAGGGCAACGCGCCCATAGAGCGCAAGCTGCAGCGCCTGTTCCGCACCAAAGAGGCCACGCTGATGATAAAGCGCTGCAACGATTTCGGCGCAGGCGGCGTCTCTGTGGCCATTGGCGAGCTGGCGGACGGCCTTTCCATCGATTTGGACGCCGTGCCCAAAAAGTACGATGGCCTGGACGGCACAGAGCTGGCCATTTCGGAAAGCCAGGAGCGCATGGCCGTGGTGGTGGAGGCAAAGGACGCAGACGCCTTTATTGCGGCCGCAAACAACGAGAACCTCGAGGCCACCAGGGTGGCCGTTGTCACGGCCGAGCCGCGCCTTGTCATGCGCTGGAAGGGCCGCGTGGTGTGCGATATCGCGCGCGAATTTTTGAATTCCAACGGTGCAGAAAAGCATGCGCGGGCCGTACTGGCTGCCCCGCAGCTGGCAAAGGCACAGGTTGCGGGCGAAACATTCGGCGAAAAAATGCGCAACCTGGTGGCAGACCTGAACGTGTGTTCGAAAAAGGGCCTTTCAGAACGGTTCGATTCCACCATCGGCGCGGGCACTGTGCTGATGCCCTTCGGCGGGTGCCGCCAGCTCACACCCATCCAGGCCATGGTGGATAAGATTCCCGTGCTGCACGGCGAGACGCGCACCTGCGCTGGCATGGCGTGGGGCTACAACCCGCTTATCAGCGAAAAAAGCCCTTACCACGGCGCATACCTGGCTGTGACGGAAAGTGTCTCCAAACTGGTGGCCACCGGCCTGTGTGCCGGGAAGGCCTACCTCACCTTCCAGGAATATTTCCAGCGCCTTGGCACAGACGCAACCCGTTGGGGCCAGCCTGTGGCGGCGCTGCTGGGCGCGCTGGACGCGCAGGCCGATCTTGGCGTGGCCGCCATCGGTGGCAAAGATTCCATGTCCGGCACGTTTGAAAACATTGACGTGCCGCCCACCCTGGTCAGCTTTGCTGTGGCGGCGGGCGAGACGCAGGAGATTGTCAGCCCGGAATGCAAGCTGCCTGGCTCGAAGGTGGTGCTGTTGCGCCCGGCCATGGCCGATGCGCTGCGCCCCGAGCCGGAGAGCCAGAAAGCCGTGTGGGCACAGGTGCACGCGCTGATGCGCGAGGGCAAGGTGCTGGCGGCCTATACGCCCGGCATGGGCGGTGTGGCCGAGGCGCTGTTCAAAATGTGCATTGGCAATGGCCTTGGCTTCCGCCTGGCGCCTGGCGTGGATGTGGACAGCCTGTTCGATTACGCCTATGGCAGCTTTGTGCTGGAACTGGCCGGGGACGCTGATGTGGGCACCCTGCTGGGCGAGACGGCGAACACGGGCGTGTTCGAGGCAGGCGGCGAAGCGGTGCCAATGGAAGAGCTTTTGCAGGCCTGGGAGGGCAAGCTGGAGCCCATCTTCCCCTACCATGCCCCGGCCCGGCAGGAAGAAGTGCCCTGCGTTACTTATGCGGCCGAAACGCGCGTTGCCCCGAAGGTGGGCCTTGCAAAGCCGCGGGTGCTCATTCCCGTGTTCCCGGGCACGAACTGCGAATACGATTCCGCCCGCGCCATGGAGCGCGCAGGTGCACAGCCCGATGTGTTCGTCATCAACAACCTCACGCCTGCGCATGTGGCCGAAAGTGCAAAAGAGCTTGCAAAGCGCATTGGCGAAAGCCAGATGGTCTTTTTGCCGGGCGGGTTTTCCGGCGGCGACGAGCCGGAGGGCAGCGCCAAGTTCATTGCGGCTTTCTTCCGCAACCCGGCCATCACCGAGGCGGTGCATACGCTGCTGCGCCAGCGCGACGGCCTGATGCTGGGCATCTGCAACGGCTTCCAGGCGCTGGTGAAGCTGGGCCTTGTGCCCTTTGGCGAAATTGTAAAAACAGACGCTTCGTGCCCCACGCTTACGTTCAACGAAATTGGGCGGCATCAGTCCATGCTGGTGCGCACCCGCGTGGCCTCGAACAAATCGCCGTGGCTGCAGTTCTCACAGCCGGGCGATGTGCACACCATTGCCATCAGCCACGGCGAGGGCCGCTTTGTGGCCAGCGATGAAGTGTTGGCAAAATTGCGCGAAAACGGGCAGATTGCCACCCAGTATGTAGACCTTGACGGGGCGCCCACACTGGATATGCGCTATAACCCCAACGGCAGTGTATGGGCCATTGAGGGCATCACAAGCCCCGACGGCCGTGTTCTGGGGAAAATGGGCCATTCCGAGCGCTTTGGCGACGGCCTTTACAAGAATGTGGACGGCAATAAGGACCAGCGCCTGTTCGAGGGCGGCGTGGCATATTTTGCCCTGTAAAGCATGCCTGAGGCGGCCCTTTGCGGTGGGCCGCACACTTCGGGAAACATAAAAAGAAACGGCACAGCCCGCTTTCATGCAAGGCCAGCGGCGGCGCATGGAAGCGGGCAAAGTGTCATGCGGCGTGTGCTGCAAGGGGCGGGGTGCCCTGCGGCCGCATCCAGAGGAGGGACTCTCTATGTGGGTGGAAGAAACCAGGGCACAGCGCTTTCTGCGGCGCTGTGTGTGCGCTGCATGTGCACTGATGTTTGCCTTTTTCATCCTTGTTTTTTTGCTCAGTGATCAGGGCCCGGCCGGGTACCGGCTGGCTTGGGCAGCGGCACTTATCTGCCTGCTGGCCGGCGCGGCCTGGCTGTGCCGGCATTTTGCCACCTTTGTGGCAAAGCATTTTTCCCTGCTGGTGGGTGGCGCTGCGCTTGTGTTTTTTGCGGCTGCCGTTGTGTTTGCCACCATGCTGCGTTTTGAGCCTATTTATGACTTGGAGGCCATTTATCGCGGCGGCGAGGGGTGGGGGATATACGGCGAATTGATGCGTTTTACCTCACATACATTCGACCCAAACTATTTTTACCGCTGGCATAATAACCTGGGCGGGGCGGCGTTTCTCGCCATCTATTTCAAGCTGGTGCATGCCTTGGGCGGCACAGATCTGTTCCTGGCTGCATCCTGCTTGAATGCGTTTCTGGCCGCACTGTGCATCTTTGTCACCGCACATGCGGGGCGCAAGCTGGGTGGGGAAACCGTGGGCATTGTGGCTGGCCTCTGCCTGTTGTGCACGCCGCCCATGTGGTTTTCAGCTGCGGTGTTTTACACCGATTTTCTCACGCTTCTGTTTCCGGTGCTGGCGTTTTGGCTGTTCCTGTGCGGGCTGGAACAAAACGTGCTGTGGAAAAGCGCGGGGTGGTATTTGCTTGCCGGGCTGTCCATAGGCCTTGGCGCGATGGTAAAACCTACCGTGGGAATTGTGGCAATTGCGGCCACACTGATTGCATTCTTGCGGTGCAAACCCAAACAGGCGGCTGTGTTTGCGCTGTGCACCGTATTGTGTGTAGGCATGTTTCAGATTGTGCTTGATAAAGCCGTATATCCCGCCCAGCTGAACCGGCAGACAGCACAGCGAGTGAACACCCCCATGCTGCACTGGGTGATGATGGGCCTGCAGGGCGATGGGGGCTGGAACGCAGAGGACGATGGCTTTACCCAAAGCTTTGACGGCCCTGTGGAAAAACGACAGCAGGTGGCAGCCCGCCTGCGCCAACGCCTTCAGGCTATGGATGGTGTAGATGCCCTGGCGCTGTTTCGCCGGAAGATGGAAAAGTGCTTTTGCAATGGCACTTATGATCTGGGTGTTTTTTTGGGTGATAACCCACAGCAAATGACAGTTTTGCAGAAATTTCTTTGTCCTGAAAAGGTGGAGTATAACAATTACCGCCACTTGTGCAACGGGGTGGAAATGGGGCTGTTTGTGCTTTCGCTTTTGGGCAGCGCGGCTCTGTGTGTGAAAAAGCAGGTGGATTACCGCGCACTGGTGCCGCCGCTGTGTATTCTGGGGCTTGCCATGTTTTTGTGCCTGTGGGAGACAAACGCCCGCTATATTGTAAATTATCTTCCCATGCTGGCCCTGTGCGCGGCGCAGGGGATGCAACAGATAATAAGTAAGGTGTCGCAGTGAGCGTTGCGCTTTTTTGAAACCTTACCTGACCCTTGTAGTATTCTGGCTGGGATGTGAAAGAGGGGATTTCCTGTGGTACAAAAAGAGAAAACTGCTGTGCAATGCTTTCTGCGGCGCTGTATATGTATCATGTTTTGTTTAATGTTCAGCCTTTTTTTGTTCAACTTTCTGTTCCGGGAACATATCCCCGTGCGGGATGAGCTGTTATGGGCGGCTGCTTTTCTTCTTTTGACAGGGGCGGCAGGGTGGCTCGCACGCCGCTTTCGCTATTTTGTAAGCAGATACTTTATTTTGCTTGTAATGTCGGTTGCTGTCATCTATTTCATAGTGGCGTTACTGTTGGCTGCACGGCTTCGGTTTGAGCCATCTTATGATCTGGAGGCCATTTACCGCGGCGGGCTCGATTGGGCTTTGAAAGGAGATTTGACGCATACCAGCACACCCACGTTTGATGCACGCACCTATTTTTATTATTATCCGAACAACATAGGCGGAGCCGCTCTTCTGGCCGTATTCTTTTCTATTGTGCACTGGTTGGGATTTGAGGACTATTTCTGGGCGGCATGTTGCCTGAATGCCTGTCTGACCGCCTGCACTATTGTAGTTACGGCTTTGGCGGGGAGAAAACTGGGCGGAGAACAGATGGGGCTTATGGCTGCCGCGGGGCTTTTGGTAACACCGCCGCTTTGGTTTGCCGCAGCAGTTTTTTATACGGATTTTCTAAGTCTGCTTTTTCCTGTGCTGGCATTTTGGCTTTTTCTGAGCGGCTTGGAAAAAACGGACGTCAGGCATGCGGCAATGTGGTATCTGGGTGCCGGGCTATCGGCTGGCATGGGGATGTTGCTCAAACCGACGGTGGGCATCGTTTTAATAGCAGCTTGCCTTATCCTGTTTTTGTGGCAAAGGCCGCTGCATGGGGTGGTTTTTCTTTTATGTGCCCTTTGTGGGGCCGGCATGTTCCAAATTTTGCTTGATAAGGCGGTATACCCCGCGCAGCTTGATAAAAATACGGCCCAACAGATGGGAACCCCTATGCTGCACTGGACGATGATGAGCATGCAGGGGTATGGAGGTTTCAGCCCGGAGGACGAACAGTTTACCCGCAGCTTTCAAGACCCAAAGGAACGCCGGGAACAAGTTGCCATAAGGTTGAAAGAGCGTATTCAGGCGATGCAGATGCCCGATATGCTTCGTCTAGTGCGCCGGAAAATGGAGAAGTGTTTTTGTAACGGCACCTATGATTTGCATGCATTTCTGGATGATTACCCTGTGCATGAGACAAAACTTCGAGATTTTCTTCTTCTGGGAAGCGAGGGATATCCGCCGTACAAACGCCTGTGCAACGGTGTGGAGCTGGGCTTGTTCCTGCTTTCGCTTTTGGGCAGCGCAGCTCTGTGTGTGAAAAAACAGGTGGATTACCGCGCGCTGGTGCCGCCGCTGTGCATTCTGGGGCTTGCCATGTTTTTGTGCCTGTGGGAGACAAACGCCCGCTATATTGTAAATTATCTTCCCATGCTGGCTTTGTGCGCGGCGCAGGGGATGCAGCTGGCAGTAGGGGCGGCAAAACGGCTCCTGTATGGAAAACAGGGCGTATGAAGCGCAGCTGTTTACGGGCGTACCGGCTGCGGCGGGGCGCCAAAGGCGCGGGGCTATTTGAAACAGGAGGAATATCATGAAACAGAAACCACGCACGCATCTGCGGGCCGTGTTGGCCGAATGGGGCATCATCACACTGGGCACGGCCATTGTGGCCGCAGCGGTGTTCTTTTTCCTTGTGCCCAGCAAACTGTCGGTGGGCAGTGTGTCCGGCCTTGCCATTGTGCTGGCCAATGTGATTCCTCTGCCCGTGTCGGCCATCACCATGGCGCTGAACGTGCTGTTTTTGGTGCTGGGCTTTCTGCTGATTGGCGGCGAATTTGGCGCCAAAACAGTGTATACCTCCATTTTGCTGCCGCTTGTGCTGGGTGTGCTGGAAAGGCTGTTTCCAAACAACGGCTCCATCATGGGCGACCAGTTTCTGGATATGCTGTGCTACACCATGCTGGTGAGCCTTGGCCTTGCGCTGCTGTTCGTGCGCAACGCCTCGTCCGGCGGGCTGGACATTGCCGCCAAAATATTGAACCGCTATTTTCACCTGGAACTGGGCGCGGCACTGGCGGCGGCCGGCATGGTGGTGGCGCTTTCTTCGGCGTTTGTGTACGACGCCAAAACCGTCGTGCTCAGTGCCATCGGCACCTATCTGGGCGGCATTGTGCTGGACCATTTCATCTTTGGCATGAACACCAAGAAAAAGGTTTGCATCTTATCGAGCCATGTTGATGAGATACGCCGCTTTGTGCTGGAGCAGCTGCACAGCGGCGCCACGCTGTACGAGGCCATTGGCGCGTACGACTATGCCCGGCAGCGCGAGCTTGCGGTGATTGTGAACAAGGCCGAATATGCAAAGCTGATGGGCTTTCTGGCGCAGGCAGACCCGGACGCCTTTGTAACGGTGTATACTGTGCACGAGATGTTTTACCGCCCAAAGCCTGTGCAGGGGCCGGGAAAAAGGGCTTGACAAGCCGTAAAAAGCTTGTATAATAATAGCCAAACAGCAAAAGACTGTGAAGAGAAGAGTACGCTTTCACGAACTTTTCAAGAGAGCCCCGGTTGGTGAAAAGGGGCAAAGGGACGAAAGCCGAACATGGCCTCTGAGTCGCGCAGGCAAACCGGCTGGCAAGCCTGCGACGGGTGCACCCGTTACCGTGCCGCGCTGTAACTTTGTTTCATTTGCAAAGCGCAGTGGCAGAGGCGTGCCCTGTGAGGGGCATGTGAACTCAAGGTGGTACCGCGGTTGATTGATCGCCCTTGAAGCGAAAGCTTCAAGGGCGTTTTTGTTTGCCCAGGCGGAAAGGAACGGGAAAAGCGTTGATTGATATTCAAAGCCTCACAAAAGTGTTTGCCGACGGCAGTGCCCGTGTGGTGGCGCTGGATGATGTGAGCCTGCGCGTAGAAAACGGCGAGGTGTTTGGCATCATCGGCATGTCCGGCGCAGGCAAATCCACCCTGCTGCGCTGTTTATCTGTGCTGGAAAAACCCACACAGGGCCGCGTGCTGCTGGACGGGGAAGACCTTGCCGCCCTGTCGGGCGAGGCGCTGCGCCGCGCAAGGCGCAAAATGGGTGTTGTGTTTCAGGGTTACAACCTGTTGATGCAGAAAACGGTGGCCGAGAACGTGGCCTTTCCCCTGAAATTGGAAAAGGGGTACCACAAACAGGCCGTGGCCGCGCGTGTGCAGGAGCTTTTGAACCTTGTGGGCCTTGCCGATAAGGCCGGGGCCTACCCGGCGCAGCTTTCCGGCGGGCAGAAACAGCGTGTAGCCATTGCCCGGGCCCTGGCCACAAGCCCCGAGATGCTTTTGTGCGACGAGCCCACCAGCGCGCTGGACCCTCTTACCACCAAGGCCATGCTGGCGCTTTTGCAGGATATCAACCGCAAGCTGGGTGTCACCATTCTCATTATTACGCATGAGCTTGCTGTGGTGCAGGCCATTTGCAGCCGCGTGGCCGTGATATCCGACGGCCGCGTGGCCGAAATTGGCGAAGTGGCGCAGGTGTTCACCTCGCCGCGCTCTGCCGAGACAAAACGGCTTTTGGGAAGGGAGGGCTAAACCATGGCACAGTTCTTTTCGCAATACGGCCCGCTTTTGGCCGAGGGCGTGTGGGAAAGCGTGTATATGACGCTGGCCACCACGGCGCTGGCCTATGTGCTGGGCCTGCCCATGGGTGTGCTGCTGACGGTGACCAAGCGCGGCGGCATTGCAGCCGCGCCGCGTTTTCACACGGTGTTCGGCTGGGTGGTAAACATTCTGCGCAGCCTGCCGTTCCTGATTTTGATGTTTTTTGTCATTCCCTTCACGCGCCTTGTGGCGGGCACCAGCATTGGCCCCACGGCGGCGCTTGTGCCGCTTACCATCTCGGCCTCCCCGTTCATCGCCCGCATGGTAGAGCAAAGCCTGGAAGAAATAGACGCCGGCGTGGTGGAGGCCGCCGAATGCATGGGCGCAACCAAATGGCAAATTGTCACGCGCGTGCTGTTGGTAGAAAGCGTGCCCAGCCTGCTGCGCGGGCTTTCCATCAGCGTTATCACCATTTTGGGCTACACCGCCATCACCGGTGCGTTCGGCGCCGGGGGCCTTGGCAACCTGGCCTACCGCTTTGGCTACCAGCGCTATCAGAAGGACGTGATGTATGTGTGTATCCTTCTTCTTATTTTGCTGGTGTGCGCCATTCAAATTATCTTCGACCTTGCGGCCCGCAAAGCGGATAAACGAAACCGCTAAGCACACAGCCGTTTGGAATAGAGTGGGAAAAGGAGAGTTTACCATGAAAAAGTTCACTGCACTTTGCCTTGTTTTGTGCCTTGCGCTGGTGCTTGCCGCCTGCGGCGGCACGCCTGCGTCCTCTGCCGCCTCGGGCAGCGCAGCTGCTTCCGGGGCCGCCGCTTCCGGCACGGAAGGGGCCGTCACCCTGAAAGTGGGCGCCTCGCCTTCGCCGCACGCCGAAATTCTGGAGCATGCGGCCGAGCTGCTGGCCGCCGAGGGCATCACGCTGGATATTGTGGAATTTGACGATTATGTGATGCCCAACACCGCCCTGCAGGAGGGCTCGCTGGACGCAAACTATTTCCAGCACGAGCCGTACCTGCTGAACTTCAACGCCGAAAACGGCACCGACCTTGTGTCTGCCGGGGCCATCCATTACGAGCCGCTGGGCGTGTATGCGGGCAAATCCAATGACCTTGCCAATGTGCCGGACGGTGCGGTCATCGGCATTCCGGCCGATGCCACCAACGGCGGCCGCGCGCTGTTGCTTTTGCAGGAGTGCGGCGTGCTTACCCTGAAGGACGGCATCAGCATTGATACGTTCCGCGACGCCGAGGCAAATGCCGAGGCCATCAACTTCACCGAATACGACGGCATTGCCGAAAACCCGCACAATGTGAAAATAGAGGCGCTGGTGGCCGATATGCTGCCGGCTGCCCTGCCAGACCTGGATTTTGCCGTCATCAACGGCAACTATGCCCTTCCGGCCGGTATTTCCGACCAGCTTTTGGCGAATGAGGACGCCGAGGGAGAGGCGGCCAGCGTGTTTGCCAACATCATTGCGGTGCGTGCCGGGGACGAGACGCGCGAGGACATTCAGACGCTGGTGAATGTGCTGAAAAGCGATGAGATGAAGGAATGGATTGCTTCGAACTATGAGGGCAGCGTGCTGCCCGCTGCGTAACGCGCAGAAAGCGGCCTTTGTTGCCACAGCGGCCAACAGCGCGCCGGGGAAAGCCCCGGCGCGCTGCCCGCTGTGCCGGCAAGGTGCAGGGCCGTTTTGGCAAAGCCATAAAACCGCCGGGTTTCATATGCCCGGCCAAAGAAAGCAGGAGCTTTATGAAGAAAAAAACATATTATATCACCACCCCCATCTATTACCCCAGCGACAAGCTGCACATTGGCCACAGCTACACCACGGTGGCGTGTGACGCCCTGGCGCGCTATAAACGCATGCAGGGCTACGATGTGATGTTCCTCACCGGGACAGACGAGCACGGCCAGAAAATACAGGATAAGGCCGCGGCCAAAGGCGTGACGCCGCAGCAGTATGTGGACGATATTGTGGCGGGCATTAAGGACCTCTGGAAGCTGATGAATATTTCGAACGACCGCTTTGTGCGCACCACAGACGCCTATCATGTACAGAGCTGCCAGAAAATTTTCACCCAGCTTTACGAGCAGGGCGATATCTATAAGGGTTGTTACAAGGGCCACTATTGCAAGCCCTGCGAAAGCTTCTGGACGGACAGCCAGCTTGTGGACGGCAAATGCCCGGATTGCGGGCGCGAAGTGTACGAGGCCGAGGAAGAGGCCTATTTCTTCAAAACCAGCAAATATGCCGGCCGCCTTTTGAAACTGTACGAGGACGTGCCGGATTTCATTCAGCCCGAAACGCGCAAAAACGAGATGATTGCCTTCATCAAACAGGGCCTGCAGGACACCTGTGTGTCCCGCACCACAGTGCCCTGGGGCATCCCCGTGCCGTTTGACCCCAAGCACACCATGTATGTGTGGGTGGACGCGCTTTCCAACTACATTTCCGCGCTGGGTTACGGCAACGAGACGTATGACGATTACGAGAAATTCTGGCCCGCAGATATCCACATGGTGGGCAAGGAAATTCTGCGCTTTCACACCATTTTGTGGCCTGCCATGCTGATGGCGCTGGGCCTGCCTTTGCCGAAACGGGTGTTTGGCCACGGCTGGCTGCTGCTGGAAGGTGGAAAAATGTCCAAATCGAAGGGCAATGTGGTGGACCCGGTGGTGCTGTGCGGCCGTTATGGCACAGATGCCATCCGCTATTTCCTTCTGCGCGAGATTCCCTTCGGCAACGACGGCGTGTTCTCGAACGAGGCGCTGATTGCGCGCATCAATTCCGATTTGGCAAACGACCTTGGCAACCTTTTGTCCCGCACGGTGGCCATGGTGGAAAAATACTTTGGCGGCACGCTGCCCGAGGCGCGCCAGGCCGGGGAGTTTGACGGCGAGCTGGCACAGCTTGTAAACGATATGCCCGCCGCCGTGACAAAGTGCATGGACAGCCTGCAGCTTCCGCAGGCACTGGCCGAGATTTTCAAGGGCATCCAGCGCGCCAACAAATATATTGACGAAACGGCCCCGTGGGTGCTGGCGAAGGACGAGGCAAACCGTCCGCGCCTGGCCGCCGTGCTGTATAACCTGTGCGAAACGCTGCGCTTTGCGGCCACGCTGCTGCAGCCGTTTATGCCGCAGACGGCACCGAAAATGGCCGCCCAGCTTGGGCTGGACGCCAGCGAGCTCACCTATGACGCGCTGGGCGCCTTTGGCAGCCACGCCACCTACACCGTGCACAAGGGCGAGGCGCTGTTCCCGCGCATCGATGCGGAAAAGGAACTGGAGGAACTGAGGATGGAAGAAGAGAAAAACAGGGCTGCCGCGGCCGCTGCTGCAGCCCCTGCGCCTGCGCCGGTTGCCGAAGAGGGCGAGCCCATCGAGCACCTGCCCGAAATCACCTTTGACGATTTCAGCAAGGTGGAGCTGCGCGTGGCCAGGGTGCTTACCTGTGAAAAGCTGCCCGAAAGCAAAAAACTTTTGAAATTTACCCTGTTTGACGGCGAGCGCGAGCGCACCATCCTTTCCGGCATTGCCAAATGGTACGAGCCGGAAGAGTTGATTGGCAAGAATGTGGCCATTGTGGCCAACCTGGCCCCACGCCCCATGATGAAGGGCAAATATGTCAGCGAGGGCATGATTCTTTCTGCCGATATGCCGGACGGCGGCGCCAAGGTGACCATCTACCCGGACGATGTAAAGCCCGGCGCAGCTATTTGCTAACAAAGGATATGGAACGCGGGCAGGCGCTTTGCGCCTGCC
>UREN01000014.1 GCA_900546885.1 uncultured Oscillospiraceae bacterium | reverse complement strand
CGGTAATCCTGACGGATTACCGGGCTTTTTGAATGCGCTAGGCGGCAAAATTGTCAGCCCAAAACCGATGTTTTCTTACGCCAACACGCCTTTACGGCGCGGGCGCTTTGCACAGCGCATGGCTTAGAAATACAAATCTTTCGAGGGGAATTCGGCCTCGCAGGTGAGCCGCACGCCCAGCTTGCGCAGCGTGCCCTCGTCGCCAGAGTGCAGCATGCAGGAAGCGTGCATCTCGCAATCCCGCAGGCGGGGCAGCTGTTCCATGGCGCGGGCCGTCATGGTGTTGGTGGCGGCCGTGATGGCAAGGGCCGCCAGCACGTCGTCCACCTTCAGCACGCTGGAACGGCTGCCCAGAATGTTGATTTTCAGCTTCAAAATAGGCTCCAGCACAATGGGGCTGATGAGCATCAGCGAATCGTCAATGCCAGCCAGCGCCTTGATGGCGTTCAGCACGCACGAGGAGGACGCGCTCATCAGGTTGCTGGCCTTGCCGGTGACGATTTTGCCGTCCGGCAGCTCGATGGCTGTGGCGGAAACGCCGGCCGCCTTCTGCTTTTCCAGCGCCGGGGCCACCACAGGCCTGTCGTGGGTGGAAAGGCCCATCTCCTGCATGATGCGCTTAATTTTATCCACGGCGTCCACCGTGCCCTTGCCCTGCTTTTGGTCGCACAGGGCCTTGAAATAGCGGCGGATAATCTCTTGCCCGGAGGCATGCTTCACCGCTTCGTCATCTGTGATGGCGTAGCCCACCATGTTCACACCCATATCGGTGGGCGAGCGGTAGATGGGGGCGTTTTCGCCCGAAATGCGCGAAAGAATGTTGCGCACAATGGGGAAAGCCTCTACGTCGCGGTTGTAGTTCACGGTTGTTTTGCCGTACGCCTCCAGGTGGAACGGGTCTATCATGTTCACGTCGGCCAGGTCTGCCGTGGCGGCCTCATAGGCCAGGTTCACCGGGTGCTTCAAGGGCAGGTTCCACACAGGGAACGTTTCAAACTTGGCATAGCCCGCGCGGCGCCCCATGCGGATTTCGTGGTACACCTGGCTCAGACAGGTGGCCAGCTTGCCAGAGCCGGGGCCCGGCGCCGTCACCACCACAAGGGGCTTTTCCGTCTCGATGTACGGGTTTGCGCCATAGCCTTCGTCGGAACAGATATAGTCGATGTCGGTGGGGTAGCCCTTGATGGGGCGGTGAATGTAATTTTTTACCCCGCGCGCGGTGAGCTTTTGGGCAAAGCCGTCTGCCGCAGTCTGGCCGGTGTATTTGGTGATGACCACACTGTTGACGGCAATGCCCATCTGGGTGATGTCGTCAATCAGGCGCAGCACCTCCATGTCATAGCTGATGCCAAGGTCTGCCCGCACCTTTGTTTTTTCAATGTCATCGGCCGACACGGCGAAGATGATCTCGGTCTGCTCGCGCATCTCGCGCAGCAGGTTGATTTTGCCGTTGGCGTCATAGCCCGGCAGCACGCGCGCGGCGTGGTAGTCGTCAAACAGCTTGCCGCCGAATTCCAGATACAGCTTGCCGCCCCATTGCGCAATGCGCTCGGCAATGTGCTGTTTTTGTTTTTGAAGAAAAAGTGCGTTGTCAAACCCCTGCTGCACCATGATAGGACGCCCCCGCATGCAAATTGTGCGCGACACACATAAACAGGGCGGCCGCGCCGCGGCACACCCTGTCGTGCGTATTCGCTTATACATATTAGAATATCACATCCCCTGCCGCCTGCACAAGTGCAAAAACGCCTTTTTGCGGTAAAATGTGTGCTTTGCCGCCCCCCCTGCGCCAGAAAAAGGCGCGGGCAGGGCCTGCGCAACCGGCGGTTGCGCAATAGGTGGTGGATGCGGCCCGGTTTTTTTGCTAGAATGGCTTTAGAAAAGAGGGGGGCTGAACATGGCCATTGGGCTTGGAACGGTGCTGATGATTCTGTTTGGGCTTGTGCCGCTGGGCGCAGGTGTGGCGCTGGTTGTGCTGGCTTTTCGCGCGCTGCTGAAATACATCCGCTGCAAAGATATGGATATGCGGCAAAAAGCGGCGCCGGAAAAGCGCCCCCTGGGCGAGGTGCTGCGTGCGCGCCGCACTGCCTGCAACATGACGCAGGAATTTGTTGCCGGTGCGCTTGGCGTCAGCCGCCAGGCCGTGTCAAAGTGGGAGCAGGGCAGGGCCGCCCCCAGTACGGCCAACTTGTTGGCCCTTGCCAAGCTGTACGGTGCCTGCGCCGAAGAACTTTTGCAGGAAGCGGAATAAGCGCCTGCCGCCGGGCAGGCGCACGCGCCCTGCCATGGGCGCGGTGTGAAAAAAGCGAACGCCCCCACGGGCAGCCGCCGGGCTGCCCGTGAGGGCTTTTTGCATGCCTGGGAAAGGGCGCGTGGCGCTGTGCGCCCGAATTTTCGTTTGCGAGGCAACGGTTTCTTGCGTCAATGCGCCTTCAAGGCGGCGCGCTTTGCGCGCCCGCAGGCCCGCGGGCGCGTCAGGCCGTCAGGTCTTCAATGCGGGCGGTGTTGGTGTGGGCAATGGGGCGCCAGGTGCGCTCTTTTTTTACAAAGCTCAGCAGGGTGAGGGCCATATGGCTCAGCGCAAACAGCCAGAAGGTGGCCACGCCCTTTATCACACCGCGCAGGCTGCCCTTTTTCAGCACCACCGTCAGCGCGGCGGCAAACGAGGTGCCCAGCACGGTGCCCGCGGCACCCACGCCCAGCATCAGCGCGGCCGCGCGCAGCCCGCTGAGCAAAATGCCGCCGAAGGCCACCCCGTGCCCCGCCAGCACAAGAGCGGCGCCGGCAATGCCCAGCACGGTGCTGGCAAGCTGCACAAAGGGCGTGAGAAACGTCATGGTCATGTCAAAGCATACGGCGCTGCGGCGCAGCACGGTTTCGCGGAACAAAAGCCCGCCGTACACCTGCAGCCCCTGCAGGCTGCCCGTTGTCCAGCGGCGGCGCTGGCGCCAGCTTTGGCGGAAGGTGAGGGGCTGCTCGTCATAAATGACGGCTTCCGGCTGGAAGGCCACCCGGTGGCCCCTCAGCGCGCACTGCGCGCTGAATTCATAGTCTTCCGTCATGGTTACGGTGTTCCAGCCGCCCAGCTCGCGCAGAAGGCCCGCCGTGGCCGTAAAGCCGCTGCCGTTCACAAGGGCCGAAAGGCCCAGCGCGCTGCGCGCGGAATTGTAAAAGCGGTTCAGCATCCAATAGCAGATGGAATAGCAGCCCGAAATGGCGCTTTGCTCGGGGTTTTTGGAATCGCGGAAGCCCTGCACGGCCACATGCCCGGCGCACACGGCGTCGTTCATGCGGGCCAGAAAATCCGGGTGCACAAGGTTGTCTGCGTCAAACACGCACATGGCGTCATAGCCCCCGGCCAGCACCACATGGTCCACCACTTCGCGCAGCACATCGCCCTTGCTGTGTATCTCGCCCCTGGGGGCATACAGTGTTGCCCCGGCGGCCTGCGCGGCGCCGGCGGTATCGTCCGTGCAGTTGTTGGGCGCCACAATAATGTCGAACAGCTCGGGCGGGTAGTTCTGGCGCCGCAGGCTGTGCACCAGGTTGGCAATGACGGCCTCTTCGTTGCGGGCTGCCACCACGCAGGCAAATTTCGTCTTGGGGGCCGTGCGCGGCACGGCGCGGCGCTTTTTAAAGCCAAACAGGGCCACGGCGCCGAAATAAAGCATATAGAGGCCGAGCAGGATGCTGCACGCAGTTACCAGCCTCCACAGGATTAACAGCAGCATAAAACTTTCCTCCCTTGGGCCAGCACCGGCAAGGCGGGGCCGCGCCCGCTTTGCGCTGTGTGGTGCTTGTCTTTATTTATGATACGACATCCGCGCGCCTTTGTCTTCATTTCTTTTATAAAATTTGGAATATTTTTTGCAAAATCTTTGTTTCACCCCGGGCAGGGCGGCCGGGCGCAGGCATGCCCCGCCGCTTTGCCACATATAAATGGGCCAGACAAACCCCGGCGCGGCTGCCCGCCAGGCGCCTGCGCCGGGGCAACGCGCCGGAGGCAAACCGGGAAAAGGGGAATGGCTGATGAACACGCAGGGGCTGACGAGCGCGCAGGCGGCCGCGCGCCTATCGCAGGTGGGGGAAAACCGCCTGGCGGCAAAAAGGCAGGCCAGCGTGGCCGCCATGTTCTTTTCGCAGTTCAAGGACGTGATGATTCTGATTCTGGCCGCGGCCACGCTCATCAGCGTGCTGATGGGGCAGGGCGCCGAGGCCGTCACCATCATCGCCATTGTGCTTTTGAACGCCGTGATGGGCTTTTTGCAGGAATACCGCACGGAGCAGACGCTGGAGGCGCTGAAAGAGCTTAGCGCCCCCACGGCCCGTGTGCGGCGCGACGGCGCGGAAAAAACCGTCAGCGCGCGCACCGTGGTGCCGGGCGATGTGCTGCTGTTGGAGGCGGGCGACAAAATAGCCGCGGACGCAAAGCTGCAAAGCGCGGCGGCATTGCAGTGCAACGAGGCCATGCTGACGGGCGAAAGCGTGCCCGCGGGCAAAAAGGCGGGCGACACAGTGTTCATGGGCTGCATTGTCACCGCGGGCAAGGCCGAGGCCGTGGTGACGGCAACCGGCATGGCCACCGAGATGGGCAAAATAGCGGGCATGATGGACGAGGCCAGCGAGGGCCCCACCCCCCTGCAGGAAAAGCTGAAACAGCTGGGCCGCTTTGTGGCCGCGGCCTGTGTGGTTATTTGCCTTGCCGTGGGCCTGCTGGGCTTTCTGCAGGGGGGCGATTTGCTGGAGATGCTGCTTACCGGCGTTTCGCTGGCCGTGGCGGCCATTCCCGAAGGGCTGCCCGCCATTGTCACCATCACGCTGGCGCTCAGCGTGGGGCGCATTTTGCGGCGCGGCGCCGTCATCCGCCGCCTGCACGCGGTGGAGACACTGGGCTGTGCCAGCGTGATATGCACCGATAAAACAGGCACCATCACCCAGAACAAAATGACGGTGAAGCGCATTTGGACGCCGGGGGTGCAGTATGCGGTGTCCGGCGACGGGTACGCCGTCAGGGGCGAGGTGACGCGGGCCGGGCGCGCTGTCACGGCGGGCACGCAGCCGGGCCTGGCAAGGCTGTGCACGGCGGCCGTGCTGTGCGCGGGGGCGTCCATTGTGCAAAAGCGCGGTGTGTACGAGGTGAAGGGCGACCCAACCGAGGCGGCCGTGCTGATTGCCGCGCGCAAAGCGGGCGTGGAAAAGCGCACCCTGGCCCGCACCCACACTGTCACAGCCGAACGGCCGTTCGATTCCGAGCGCAAGCGCATGAGCGTCACCGTGCGCACCCCGGCGGGGCCGGTGCTGTACTGCAAAGGCGCGCCGGATGTTCTGCTGGGCCTGTGCACCCACATTGCTGCGCCCGCGGGCGTGCGCGCCATGACAGCGGCGGACAGAAGGGCCATTTCGGCCCAGGCGGCAGAGATGGCACGCAGCGCGCTGCGCGTGCTGGCCTTTGCCGAAAGCGCCACGCCGCAGAAGGGGGAAAAGGGCCTTTGCTTTACCGGCCTTGTGGGCATGATGGACCCGCCCCGCCCCGAGGTGAGGCCCGCGGTGAAAAAGTGCCTGGCGGCCGGCATCCGCCCGGTGATGATTACGGGCGATTCGCCCGAGACGGCGCTTGCCATTGCGCAAAGCGTGGGCATCGCCCGCGCCGCCGATGCCGCGGTGACGGGCGCCCAGCTGGACGCCATGACGGACGCCCAGCTTGCCGGGGCGTGCAAAACAGCGCGCGTGTTTGCGCGTGTGTCGCCCGCGCACAAGCTGCGCATTGTGCGCGCCTTCAAGCGGGCGGGCAACATCACGGCCATGACGGGTGACGGCGTGAACGACGCGCCCGCCGTCAAAGAGGCCGACATCGGCGTGGCCATGGGCATTTCGGGCACAGACGTGACCAAGGAGGCCTCGGCTGTCGTCATTCTGGACGACAACTTTGCCACCATTGTGGCCGCGGTGGAGGAAGGGCGCGTCATCTATCAGAACATCCGCCGCTTTATCCGTTACCTGCTCACCTCAAACCTGGGCGAGGTGCTGGGCATGCTGTTCGGCATGCTGATGCACCTGCCGGTGATGCTGGCGCCCATCCAGATTTTGCTGGTGAACCTGTTCACCGACGGCCTGCCGGCCATTGCCCTTGGCATGGAGCCGCCCGCAAAGGACATTATGGCGCGCCCGCCCCGGCCCAGGGCCGAGGGGCTGTTTGCGCACGGGCTGGCGCTTACCATTGCGGTGCGCGGGGCCATGCTGGGGCTTGCCAGCGCCGGGGCCTATACGGCCGCGCTGTACATGGGCGAAAGCCTTACCGAGGCGCGCTCGGCCTGCTTTCTCACCATTGTGCTTTCGCAGATGCTGCACATTTTCGAATGCCGCGGCAAGGGCCTGCACTTCGGCGGCAACCGTGCGCTGATGGCCGCGGTAAGCGCCAGCGTGCTTTGCGCCATCCTGTGCGTGTATGTGCCCGTTCTGCAGCCGGTGTTCGGCACACAGGCCGTGTGGGGCAGGGCGCTGTGGGCCGTGGGCGGCGCCGTGGTGGCCGGGCCGGTGCTTACGGCTGCGGCCCGCCGGGTGAAAAGGTTGGCGTGCGGGCGCTGAAGGCCGTTTTCGCCCAAAAAGATTAAACGGGCGTGCGCCTGCAAATACTATGGGGGAACATCGCGGAAAGAGCGGAGGTTTTCCCATGGAAAAAATAATCAGATGGAGCTGCTTTACCGCCAGCGCCTGCATTGTGGCAGCTTTCCTGTTTGCACTGTACATTTCCACCCTGCTGCCGGATACGTTCCATGTGGGGGAGACGGGCGAGATCCGTGTGGCGGGCATGCCCTTTCTCACCTCTTCCCCGGCGCTGGGGCAGGAGGAAGCCGCGGCCAATGCCACGCGCGGGGGCTCTTACAATGCGCAGCTTTCGCTGGGAGGTGTGATACCGGTGAAGACGGTGCGTGCGGAAGTGTTGGGGCGGCGTGTGGTGCAGGTGTGCGGCACGCCGTTCGGCATTAAAATGTTTGCCAACGGCGCCATGGTGGTGGGCTTCAGCGATATCTACACCGCGCAGGGCTACCAGAACCCGGCCAAGACGGCCGGGCTGAAGCTGGGCGACGTCATTGTCTCCATAGCCGGGCACGAAACGCGCACCAACGAGGATGTGGCCGAGGCCCTGCAGCAGCTGAAGGGCGCGCCCGCCGAGGTGGTGTTTCAGCGCGACGGGCATGAAAAGACGGTGCGCCTGACGGCTGTGATGGACCTTTCCACCAACACCTACCGCACGGGCATGTGGGTGCGCGATTCCTCGGCGGGCATTGGCACCATGACGTTCATCGACAACGCCACCGGCACCTTTGCCGGGCTGGGGCATTCGATTCACGATTCCGACACTGGCAAAACGTTGGGGCTTTTGAAGGGCGAAATTGTGCCGGTGGAGATTACCGGCGTGGAAAAGGGCAGCGCAGGCGCCCCGGGCGAGCTGAAGGGCCGCTTCCTCACGGCTGCCGCTGCGGGCGACATCACGGTGAACGGTGAGACGGGCGTGTACGGCACCGTCAGCTCTGTGCAGGAGGGCATTGACATGGAGCTGGCCCTTGCACAGGAGGTCACCACCGGCCGGGCCGAAATCATCACCACCATCGAGGGGCGCACACCGCAGCGCTATGAGGTGGAAATTGAAAAAATAGCCCTGAATGCAAGCGATGCGAACCGCAACATGGTGGTGCATGTAACAGACCCCGTGCTGCTGCAGAACACGGGCGGCATTGTGCAGGGCATGAGCGGCAGCCCCATCATTCAGAACGGCAAGCTGGTGGGCGCTGTGACGCATGTGCTGGTGAACGACCCCACGCGCGGCTATGGCATCTTTGCCGAAAATATGCTGGAAACGGCCGAGGCCGCCGCGGGCCGCCGCGCCGCATAAAAGGCCCGCTTTTCGAAAACCGGGGCCGGGGGATGCCTGTGGGCATCTTCCCGGCCCCGGCTTTTTGCGGCTTTGCGGGCCGGCCTGCGCGGCCGCCCGGCTTCGGGCCGGCAGGCACCGGCCTGCGCGACTTTCCAAATGCCTTGCGCAAGCCCGGTGCGAACCACTGTATTTTGTGTCGAAGAAAAGAAAAGAATCAAAATATGGAAAAATTTCATTGGAAGCTGTTGCAATATATGGAAATATATGGTAAAATCCAAACAGTTCAAAGCACAACCCCTCGCAAAGAGGTAAAACACCGTATGGAGGAATAGAAAATGGAACAGATCAGTTTGCTGATGACAGACCTTGCACCAGAGGTAACAAAGCAGTGCACCGCAGCGCTGGAGCAGCGCGGCATTCGGGTGACCGTGTGCGAAAAGGACGGCCGCAAGGCCCTTGCGGCCATTGAAAAACAGCGGCCCAACGCCGTTTTGCTGGACGCCTTTATGCCCGGGCTGGATGCCATCAGCGTCAAACAGCGCTGCGACGAAAAGGGCATTCAGAACGTTCTGTTCTTCGTGACGGGAAGTTTCACCGATGACGTGCTGGAGAGCGAGATGATGCAGGGCGGCTTTTCATTCTATTTTCTGAAACCGTTCGATGCCTCCGCCATGGCTGCGCGCGTGATGGCGGCTTTGGGCCGGGGCCAGGCCAGCCACCCGGTGGATGACGAGCGCACCGTGACAGAAATTCTGCATCAAATTGGCGTGCCCGCCCACATCAAGGGCTACCAGTTCCTGCGCGACGCCATTTTGATGACAATGGAGGACGGCGAGTACATCAATTCTGTCACCAAACGCCTGTACCCCGAAATAGCCAAACACAACGGCACCACGGCCAGCCGGGTAGAGCGCGCCATCCGCCACGCCATTGAGGTGGCGTGGGACCGCGGCGACGTAGACACCCTGAACAGCTATTTCGGCTACACCATCCACAACCTGCGCGGCAAGCCCACCAACTCCGAGTTCATCGCCATGATTGCAGATAAAATGCGGCTGGATAAAAAGGCCCACCGCATGGCGTGAACGCCAGTGCCGCAGGCCCCAAAAGAAGTTGAAACAAAAATCCGCCGCCCCGGATGCAGGGACGGCGGATGTTTTTATGGATGCAGGCCCCGCCAGGCACAGTGCGGGCCGGGCGCCGGGCGGCGCAGAAAAAGCTTCCAGGCTTCAGCGCCCCGCGCGGGCAGGAGAGGTGGACTGCCGAACGATCAGCTGAGGCGCCTCCAGGATCTTGGCGCAGGGGCCGCCGGCAATGAGGTCCTGCAGGCAGAGGAAGGCGCGCGTGCCCACGCTGTCCACATCGATGCGAACAGTGGTGAGCCCCGGGGTGATATAGCGTGACAGGCGAATATCATCAAACCCGCAGACACTGATATCCTCCGGTACGCGCAGGCCCATCTGCTGCAGCTGCCGGATGGCGCCGATGGCCATCAGGTCGCTGGCGCAGCACAGCGCCGTCACGCCCTGTTCCGCCAAAGCGCGCGCACAGCGTGCGCCGGATTCCTCTGAAAAATCTCCGTACTGCGTAAGCGCAGGCGAATAGCTGAGGCCTCCAAGCGTGATGGCGCTGACATAGCCGTTGAGGCGTTCTGCGCTGGTGCTGCTGTTTTCTTCTCCGTTGATAAAGCCGATGCGCTGATGCCCAAGGCGGAGCAGATGCTGCACCACAAGCGCCATACCGCGCATATTGTCGGCAGAGATACAGCTGATGTTCGGGTTCTCTATGTAGTTGTCTATCAAGACGGTGGGATGCTCCAGATGTTCCAGCTGTTTATAGTATTGGTCGGCTGTGTTCAGGCCAAGCACCAGCGCGCCCTGCAGGCAGTACTGCCGCATGATCTGATCGTAGCCAAGCACATCGTCGCCCAGGCTGCGGATCACCACTTCAAAGCCATGCTGTGCGGCGGCGCGTTTGAAGGCAAGCACGATCTCATACAGATAATAGGTGACATGCGGGAACTCCATGTGTTCCAGAAATACGCATACGCGCTTGTGCGGGAAGTTTTTTGGCTTTCCGGTATACCCCATGCGGGCGGCCACCTTCAAAATTTCGGCGCGCGTGTTCTCGTTGATATCCGCCCCGCCGTTGAACGCCTTGTAAACGGTGCTGGCGCTCAGCCCCATCTGCCGCGCAATGTCCTGAATCTTGACCATATGATCCCCTCTTGCGTTGTTTCTCACTTTTTTATCTGGCCGCGTCAACCAGCTCTTTCAGGATGCCGGGCAGCTGCGCAGTGCTGGCGGCCAGACGGTCGCAGCCTTTCAGCAGCGCCGCATCCCCCACGCCGATGCAATACAGCCCCGCCTGCTTTACGGATGCAACGCCGGAGGCGGCATCTTCGATGCCGATGCAATGCTGCGGCGGAAACCCAAAATGCTTCACAGCGTTCAGATAGATATCGGGGGCAGGCTTTCCGTGCGCGATGCTGCCGGGGTCTACATGATAATCAAAATGCAGCCCCAGCTTCTGCACCACATACGGCGCGTTAAAGCTGGACGAGGCAAGCGCAGTGGGGATATGCGCCTGGCGCAGAAGGGAAAACGTCTCCGGAATGCCGGGAAGGATGTTTTCGGGGCCAAGCTCGGTGTGCAGCAGCTGCACATAGTAGCTGTTTTTCCTGTCTGCAAGCGCCTGAAAAGAGGCCTCCGGCACAGATAAGCCGTATTGCCGGGCAATCAGGCGCAGGCACTCATAACGGCCAATGCCCTTGGTCATGTCGTCTACCTGCCGGGTGTGCTCCACGCCCCATTCCTCCGCAAGCAGGCGTTTCCAGGCACGGTAATGGAACGAGGATGTGTTCACGATCACACCATCCAAGTCAAATACTACCAAAAATACATGTTCCATGCAAGAACCTCCCTGTGATTTGGATGATTTCATCATAACTTTTTCAGAGAAAAACGTCAATAAATAATCGATAAAATTATCGCAAATGTAGACGTTTTTTTGAAAACAAATGGCAAAATGAAAGAAAAAATTTTCTATTGACAGCTGGAAAACTATGGTTTATGATAAAAATGATTATCGATATTTTGTCGATATACTTCCAAATCCCGTTCGAGCTCTGATCGATCACTTTGACATGCAATGGCAAACAAAAAGGAGTGCAGACACATGAAAATAGTTGTGACGGGTGCAAACGGCAACATTGGCGCCCACATCGTGCGCGAACTTTTGCAGCGCGGCCACGAGGTTGTCGCGTTCGACATGCAGCCGGCGTCTATCCATGGCCCGGAGGTGCAGTATATCCGGGGCGACCGCCGCAATGCGGAGCAGTATATCGAGACCATGCAGGCGCTGAAGCCGGACGCCGCGTTTGAGATGACGTGCTTTTCCGCGGCCGATGCCCGCGTGAGTATCCAGGCGTTTCGCGGGGTGCAGCATTTCATCACGGCGTCCACGGTGTGCACTTACGGCAAACGTTTTGCGCGCATGCCCATTCGGGAGTGTGACACGTTCACCCCGTGGACAGATTACGGCATCAACAAGCACGAGGCAGACCTTGTGTATCAGCAGGCATGGAAGGACGAGGGGTTCCCTGTCACCATGATGAAGCCGTGTACGTCTTACAGCGAGATGAGCGGCGCGCTGCGCATCTTTGCCACGGAGCACACATGGATCGACCGTGTGAAGCGCGGCAAGCCCATCCTTATCTGTGGAGATGGAGACATCCTGCATCAGTACATGCATACGCGCGACACCGCGCGCGGCTTTGTGGGCGTGCTGGGAAAGCCGCACTGCATCGGGCAGGTATACAACGTGGTGCAGACGGGGTATACCACCTGGGCCGAATACCACCGCACGGCCATGAAAGTGCTGGGCCGCGAGGTGGAGATGGTGGGCCTGCCTCTGGCTCAGATGATGGAGCTGGACCCCAAGCGCTTTGTGCTGGCGTATGAGATTTTTGGCCAGCACACCTACGTGTCCAACGAGAAACTGCTGCGCGATGTGCCCGAATGGAAGCCGGAGATCTCCCTGGAAGAGGGCCTGCGCCTGACCTTTGAGGGCATGGAGCGGCGCGGCACCATTCCGGACAGCTCAAAGGTGACATGGGAGGACGAGATCATCGCCCACATCGCCCGGTTCCGCAAAGGTTTTTCTTCGCTGCCGAAGCTGTAAATAGACTATGGCTGAAAACGGCCGGGCGCCCTAAAAGGGCGCCCGGCCGTTTTTCGTTTTTGTGTATGAATGACGATTTTTATGCGTTTTTCCACGCCTGGAATTCCTGCAGGATGCGGATGCTGCTGCTGGTGCCGATGCGTTCGGCGCCGGCCTCCAGCATGGCCCGGCAGGCCTGCCAGCTTCGGATGCCTCCGGCGGCCTTCACCTTGACGGCGTCGCCCACCACGGATTTCATCAGCGCAACGTCCTGCGCCGTGGCGCCGCCCGTGCCGAAACCGGTGGAAGTTTTGATGAAATCCGGCCGCTCTTCGCGGGCGATCCGGGCAAGTGTGCAGATCTCGTCCTTTGTGAGATAGCAGTTTTCGAAGATCACTTTGGAAAGCACGCCGGCCTGGCGGCATACATCCACGATGCGGCGCATCTCGTCCCGGATCAGGGCAAAATTGCCGTCTTTTGCGGCGCCGATGTTGATGACGTAGTCGATCTCGTCTGCGCCGTCACGGATGGCCTGCTGCGTTTCAAACAACTTGGATTCCACGCCGTTTTGCCCAAGGGGAAAGCCGATGGCTGCGCCCACATGCACCGGCGTGCCTGCCAGCAATTCCTTGCACAGCGCAACGGGTGCCGGGTTGATGGCCACCATTTTGAACCCGTATTTGCGGCTTTCCGCGCACAGCTGTTCAAAATCCGCGCGCCGTGCGTCGGCGTGCAGCTGGGTGTGGTCGAACAGGTTGGCCAGGCTGGCGGCGGTGAGCTGAGAAACTGATATCATAGTGAACCCTCCCTGAAAAGATCTGTAACGTCGATATGCCCCTCCTGGCGAATAAATTCGCACACGGGCAAAAGCGTGTTGCCGCGTTTTACGCACGGGCGCGCATGTTCGTCGGCCATGATGCGGCAGCGAAACCCGCTGGCTTCAATGGCCGCATAGTCGTGGCCCGCATCCGCGCGAAACACATAGAAGCTGACCAGCGGCCGGCTGCCCGTATTCACCATGCGGTGCGCAAAGCCGGGCGCCACATACGAGGCGGTGCCAGGCGCCATGGGCAGAAGGATGCATCGCCCGCCTTCGTTTTCTGTGACAAGCAGCCCCTCGCCGGAAAGCGTGTAATACACTTCGGCGGTGTGCCGCACCACGTGATAATGGCCCTTTGTCATGTAGTATTCGCCGCCTATCCGGCCGGGTTGCAACACCGTCACGCCAAAGGAAAGCGCGCCCGACTGGCCTGGCGCATCCCAGGCGCTGACTTCGTAGATCAGCGGATCCTGCCCGCTGACGGCCGGCTGAGAGACGGCGCCCTGGTCTGCGAACATGGTGCGCATGTCCCACAGCGTGCGGCGCACCGGCGGGGTTGCACATGCTGCGGCGTCCGGCCACTGCGCGCTGAACCCAAGGTCCCATTCACTGGAAAACTGCAATTGGCTCTTCCCCTTTCTGTGCAGATCTCTGTGAGATACAGTGTATCGCATGGCGGCTTTTATGTCAATAAATTATCGAAATAATTGTGACAAAGAAGATTAAAAAATCAACCGAAGAAAGTGAAGATATAATACAATGCAAATAAAAATATATAATTATGACAAATCAAAATGTAATATTTAGATATAATTGACAATTGAAGTGCGGAAATCACTGTGATATGATAAAGAAACAATCGATAAATTATCGAAAAGGGAGCGGGAGAACATATGAAACGGATTTTTGAGACCATCGACCCGTGGAAGATCGTGCAGACATCGCTGGACCATGCGGACAACTGCCCGGCAGAATCTGTCACAAGCATGGGCAACGGCTATATGGGCGCGCGCGGCAATTACGAGGAACATTATACCGCAAGCACCCTGAAGGGAACCTATCTTGCCGGGGTGTGGGTGCCGGATAAGACGCGTGTGGGCTGGTGGAAAAACGGTTACCCGCGCTATTTCGGCAAAGTGATCAATGCGCCGGATTTTTTGAGCTTTGATCTGTACCTGAACGGGGAACGGTTCGATTTGGAGAAGGCGGATGTAAAAAAGTTCTATCGGGAAGTGGACATGCGCACCGGCATCATGGCCCGCACGGTGGTGCTGAACACCAAGTGGGGTGAGCTGGAGCTGTGCTCGACCCGGTTTTTCTCGTGCCGGCGCAAAGAGATGGCCTGCATGCGCTACGACGTGAAGAGCAACGGTTTTCAGGGTACTGTGCGCGTGAAAACAGGTGTCAGTGCAGACGTATACAATACGGATGCAAACTATGGCGAACAGTTCTGGCAGGTGCTGGATGCGTGCTGCGCGCAGCCGGAGGTGCAGCTGACGGCCCGCACACACGAGAACGCGTTCGGGATCGAGCGTTTCACGGTGTGCATCACGGCTTTCACCCAGGGCGGGCAGTGCGCCAGGCAGAAAAGCGAAGACGGCAAAACCGTGGAGCAGGTGTTTGAGAAACATCTTGCGCAGGCCGGCGACGCTTTGAAGCTTGAAAAGTATGTAAGCGTTGTCACCTCGCGCGACCACGCGCCCCAGCAGCTGAGCGGCTGCGGGCTTGGCCTGCTGCGCGAGGCGGTGCAGGCCGGTATGCACGCGCTGGAGGAAGAACAGCGCAGCGTGTGGGCCGGCCGCTGGCAGATGTGCGACGTGGCCATCGAGGGGGATGACGCTGCGCAGCAGGGCATTCGTTTCAACCTGTTCCAGCTGCTGTGCACGTATGATGGAAGCGATTCGCGCCTGAACATCGGCCCCAAGGGCTTTACGGGGGAGAAATATGGCGGCGCGGCCTATTACGACACGGAAGGCTATTGCTTCCCGCTGTATCTTGCGGTGGCCGGCCCCGAGGTGGCGCGCAGCCTTTTGATGTTCCGTTACAACACGCTGGAGAAGGCGCGGGAAAATGCGGCGAAGTTGGGGCTTGCGGGGGCGTTTTACCCCATGGTCACGTTCAACGGTGAGGAGTGCCACAACGAATGGGAGATCACCTTTGAGGAACTGCATCGCAACGCGGCCATCGTGTACGCCATCTATTGCTATACGCAGTACACGGGCGACGAGAGCTACCTGAAAGAATATGGCTATAAGGTGGCTTTGGAGGTGGCGCGGTTCTGGGTGAGCCGAAGCACATACAACGCCCGTGAAGATCGGTATATGCTGCTGGGCGTCACCGCCCCCAACGAATACGAGAACAACATCAACAACAACTGGCTGACGAACTATATGGCAAAATGGTGCATCGAGTTCGCCCTGCACAGCGCAGAGCTGGCCGGCGTGCAGCTTGAGCAGGCCGAGCGCGAAAAAATGTGCGAAGTGGCCGAAAAAATGTATCTGAAAGAGGATGCCGGGCGCGGCGTGTTCGTGCAGCAGGACGGCTTCTTCGACAAGGAGCTTCGCCCCGTGAGCGATATCCCGGCCGAAGAACTTCCCATCTGCAAGCACTGGTCCTGGGACAAGATCCTGCGCTCGTGCTACATCAAACAGGCGGACGTGGTGCTGGCGTTTTACTATTTCCCGCATCGGTTCACCCGGCAGCAGAAGCGCGCCAACTTCGATTTCTACGAGCCCATGACGGTGCATGAATCGTCGCTGTCCCCCAGCATGTACAGCGTGGTGGCTTCTGCCTGCGGCCGCCGTCAGGAGGCGTACCGGCTGTATCAGCGCGCCGCCCGGCTGGACCTGGACAACTTCAACGCCGACACCGAAGACGGCCTGCACATCACCAGCATGGCGGGGTCCTGGCTGGCGGTGGTGCAGGGTTTTGCCGGCCTGAACTACCACGGGGAACACCTGGCCTTCACGCCGCGCTGCCCCGAGGCGTGGCGGCGTGTGTCGTTCCGCATTTTGTACAGGGGCAGGCTTCTTGCCGTATCGTTCGACAGCGCGCAGTTTTGCCTGGACATTGTGGAAGGTGACGCGCTCACCGTGGAAGTGGATGGAAAAGCCTATTGCTGCAAGCAAAGCATCTCGGTGCCGGTGAGCAATGATTGATGGTTGAAATGCCCAATGCAATTGAACAAAATGGTGCAATATGCCTAAAATCATTCCTCATAAAAGAATTTTGTTGTGTTTTTTCCATGCGAAAGTTTGATTTTTTCCATTCAAGCACATCGGGAAAAGGCGCTATAATAGCGGCAGGGATTTGGAAGATCCTTCGCTTGAGCGAGGGAAAATGGATTTTGAAAAGAAGAAATGGAGGATGAACGCAAATGTTGAAAGCAAAAAAACTTGTGTCGTTGCTGATGGCCGGCGTGCTGGCCGCCAGTGTGCTGACTGCCTGCGGCGGCAGCACGGCGGGCAGCACCGCATCCGGTGAAACGGCTTCGGCGGGTGAGACCAAAGAGCGCGTGGAGATCACCGGCATGGTGCAGCAGTCGCGCAACTACGCCGGCCTGCAGGCCATGGTGGAGAAGCTGGAGGAAGAAGAGAACATCGTGATCGACTTCCAGGTCATTCCGGACGACCAGTTCGACAACCTGCTGCAGATGAAGATCAACTCCAACGAAGCGCCGGACCTGATCGTGTATCAGTTCCCGCAGCTGTATTCCCAGGTGAACCCGGAAGAGCATTTCCTGGCGCTGGACGACTGCGAATGGCAGTCCAAGGTGCTGGCGCCGGAGCTTTCCACCTACAACGGCAAGAGCTACGGCTTCGTGTTTGAAGCTTCCAACGGCTTCCAGGCAATGGTGTACAACAAGACGGTGTTCGAGGAGAACGACATTGAAGTGCCCACCACCACCGAAGAGCTGTATGCAGCGGCAGACAAGCTGAAGACCGCCGGCATCACGCCGTTCGTGCTGGCTTCCGACAACTGGATCCCGCAGGTTTGGATGACCTCCGGCTTTATGCGCGCCATCGGCGTGGAATCTGAAGTGCAGGATATGACGCAGAAAATCCTCACCAATCAGGCCAAATTCAGCGATTACCCCATCCTTGGCGACGTGGTGGACGAGTATCTGAGCTTCTTCCCGAAGGGCTGGTTCAACGACGATTATCTCACGCTGGATTATGACGGCGCGCTGGAGCGCCTGGCCAGCGGCGAGGCGGCCATGTTCATGGGCGCCACTGAGATTTTCAGCGCCATCAAAACACAGTTCCCCGACACGGACCTTGGCATGTTCAACCCGAAGTTCAAATATGACAACGGCGATGTGATCGCGGTGCTGCCCACGTCTGCCGGCGTTGCGGTGAACAAGGACACTGAGAATGCCGATATCATCATGCGCATCTTCGATCTGTGGAGCACGCCTGAATACTGCAACCTGTACTTTGAGACGAAGCCAGGCGACCCCAACTTCGAGGGCGTGGACGGCCGCCGCGAGGACATGGACGAGACAGTGCAGCAGATCTATGCGGATTACATCGATCAGGGCAAGACGGTGACGGAGTTCGACCAGAGCTTCAACGACGTGCAGCCTCTGTTTGCCAACACGCTGTGGCAGTATTTCCTGGAGGCGCCGTACAAGGGCGACATGACGGGCGCCGAAGTGATGGATCGCTTCCAGCAGGATATCGATAAATATCAGACAGAGAAAAAGGCCGAAGGCTGGACATAACACGGCGACATGATGAAAAGGGGCGGCATCCGCATGGCTGCCGCCCCTTTTCCAACACATTACGCGCAGAGAAGGGAGCCGCGACATGCGCAAAAAATCTCTTTATCCGTATTGGGCCCTGATTCCGGCCCTTCTCATTTTTACGGTGTTCACCATCGTGCCGCTTCTGGCAAGCCTGTTCTTTTCGTTCACCGACTGGAACATCAGCCGTTTTTACGCGCCGGAATTTCGCGGCATCACCAACTACATCACGCTTTTGCAGGACCCTGTGTTCCTGCGCTCGCTGATGAACACGTTTTTGTTTGCCATCTGCACCACAATTCTGAAAACGGCGGGGGGCCTTGCGCTGGCGCTGCTTTTGGTGCGGAAGATCCCCGCCAACGGCGTGCTGCGCACCATCTATTATGCGCCGTGCGTGCTGAGCGTGACGGTGGTGGGCGTTCTGTTCAAGGCCATTTTGTCTAAAACGGGCCTGCTGAACAATGCGCTGGAGGCGCTGGGCGCCGGCGGCATCACCATGGACTGGCTTGCGCATTACGGCACGGCCATCGGCTCGGTCATTTTGATCGAAAGCTGGATGTGGGCGGGCTTCAACATGTTTATCTTTATTTCGGCGCTGCAGGCCGTGCCCAAAGATTATTATGAATACGCCAGCATCGAGGGCGCAAGCCCCTGGGCCTGTTTTCGCAATATCACTTTGCCGCTGATCGCACCGTCCTTCACGGTGGTGATCACGCTTGGCATCTCCGGCGGTTTGAAAGTGTTCGATATCATCTATGTCATCACCAACGGCGGGCCGGGCTTTGACACCCAGGTGCTTTCCACCTACGTGTATCAATCGTTCTCGCTCGGGTTCCTGGGCGAATCCAGTGCGGGCAGCGTGATCTTGTGCGCCATTGTGATGCTGATCTCGTTCCTGTTGAACCGTTATCTTGTGGCCCGGGAGGTGGAGGCATGATCACTCGTAAAACAAAGATCATCAACTGGGTGATCTTTTTGCTGCTTGTCCTGTTCGCTTTGATCTATCTGGTGCCGGTGATCATGATGGTGCTGGGCTCTTTTAAGACTCAGGCCGAGGCCAGCGCGTTCGACCTCTCGCTTCCGTCAGAGTTCCACCCGGAAAACTATCTGCACGTGCTGGAGAAGGGCAAGATCCTGAACGGATACAAAAACAGCCTGCTGATCACGGTGCCGGCCACGCTGTTTTCCATCATATTTGGGGCTTTGGCGGGGATCGTGCTGTCCAGGCGGCGCACCCGGCTTTCCACCGGTGTATACTATTACTTTATCTTCGGGCTCACCATCACGCTGCAGATCGCAACCACCTTTGCCATGCTGAAGGTGTTGAACATCTATGGCACTTATCTGGCGGTGATATGCCTGTTCATCGCGCTGCGGCTTCCCTTTACGGTGATGACGTTTTACAGCTTCACCAAAAGCGTGCCCAGGGAGATCGACGAGGCGGCCACCATTGACGGATGCGGGTTTTTGCGCCTTTCGTTCCAGATATTACTGCCGGTGATGAAGCCGATTTTGGTGACAAATATCGTGGTGAGCGCCATCGATATCTGGAACAACTTCATGATCCCGCTGTTCTTCTTCGGCTCTTCCAAGAACTGGACGGTGCCGCTTACCATTTACAACTTTTTCGGGCAGTATCAGCGCGACTGGCAATATGTGTTCGGCGCGCTGGTGCTCACCATCCTGCCGATGCTGATATTGTTCCTGTGCCTGCAGAAATATATCGTGGAAGGCATGGTCTCAGGTTCTGTGAAAGGGTGAGCGGGCTCTTTCACACAAACCACAGGGCTTGTATTGCCCTGTGGTTTGTTGTGTTTTATACTCGAGAGGGAAGGCTGCGGCAAAGCGGCGTGGCCGGCTGCGCAGGCGGGAGGTGCTAGTGTGAAATACCGTTTTCGAAGAAGGCTCATCATGGGCGGCATCGTGGCCATTGCCGGTGTGGTGATTACTTTTGCAATGGGCGTTGGCACCTATTATGTGCGCACGATGCAGAAAAACCAGTATCAGCAAATGGAATTTCTAACGGCAAACATTGCCTCACAGATCGGGGCGGCGGTGGAGATGCTGGACGAGATCTCTTTGCAGCTTTCCAATAATGTGTATGTGACGGATACTTTCAGCGAACTGTATGGTTCGCAGGGGCAAGAGAACGCTTTTACGCAAATGCTGGCAAAAGACGCGGAGATGAAGAGCTTCATGTGGTCGTACATCCTCAAGCGCAGCTCGGTGTACCGCATCTGCCTGCTGAACGGCACCAACGACTTCACCTATGTGGGCACGGCGGTGGATTATCAGTTCCTGCAGCCGGCTTCCACGGTGCCGTTTGCCGTACAGCTGCAGGCGGATTTTGCCCAAAACGGCAAAGAGCCGCTGTATCATATCGACCCGTCGGACCCCTATCTGGGCCAGCAGGAGGAATCTGTGTTCACCGTATGCCGCCAGATACATGACAGCAGCATCACGCCCGCGCGCGTTGTGGGATATGTGCAGGTGCAATATCTTGTGAAAAATTTCGGGCAGTATTACGATTTCGACACTACGGACCTTCAGGGATTCCTTTTGAACAGCGATGGAGACATCATCCTGTCCTATAACGGTTCCGAACAGGTGGAGCAGCTTTTGCGCGCCATGCCGCGCACAGCGTTTGAAAGCGCGGGCCTGGCGGAGGAGCAGGACGATTACATCATCCGCTGCGAGCCCATGAGCCAGTATGGGCTGACGCTTGTTCTGGTGCAGGACCAAAGCGGATACCGCCAGTTTGTAGGGATGACGGTGGCCACCATCCTGCTGGCCGCAGTGCTGATCATTCTGATCGCGCTTGTGGTGCAGTATCTGCTGGTGCGGCGCACTACGCAGCCGATCGCAGATTTGTGCGAGGTGCTGGAAAACCTGGACCCGGAACAGAATTTCAGCGAAAGCCCGCTTTTGATCCCCGGCAAGGGCAATGAACTGGTGCAGCTGAACCAGGCGTTTGCCACCATGATGAAAAACCTGCAGCGCTCCATGGCAAAGACGATGGCGGCGCAGGTGGGTGAGATACAATCGCACATGCTGGCGCTTCAGGCGCAGATGAACCCGCATTTCATCCATAATACCATGGCGGTCATATCGGCCATGGCAGACGAGGAGCAATACGGCAGGATCCCGGAGGTGTGCCAGCTTTTGTCGGAGATGATCCGCTATTCCAGCGACTATGACGACTCCATGGTAAGCGTTCAGCAGGAGCTGAACAACGCCATCAATTATCTGAAATTGATGAAGCTGCGCTATGAGGACAACCTTGGATATACCGTTATGATGGACGGGGAGGACAGAGAATACTATATCCCGAAATTCATCTTCCAGCCGCTTGTGGAAAATTTCTTCAAAAACGGAACAAAAAACAAGGAGTTCCCCTGGCAGGTCTCCCTTCATTTGTACACGGATGATGCGCAGTGGTATTTTGAAGTGCAGGACAACGGCAACGGGGCAGACGACCAGGCGCTGCAAAGCCTGCGTGAAAAATTTCAGGAGATCCAGACAAAGGATGCGCAGGAGCTGATGCGGGAACTGCGCATCGGCGGGCTGTCGATCTCCAATATCCTGATCCGGCTTTCCATGCTGTATGGGCCTGGCGCCATTTTCGAAGTGCGCAGCCCGGCGGAAGGCGGTTTCTTTATCAAGATAGGAGGGATGCTTTATCAGAATCCGCGTTATGGTGGTGGAGGACGAACCGCCGATCCTGAGAAGTATTTGCCAGAAGATCCGGCAGGCGGGCCCGACGTTTGATGTGGTGGCGGCCGCGCAAAACGGCCGGGAAGCCATTGATTTTCTGAAGCGCGGCGGCATCGACCTTGTGTTTCTGGACATCAACCTGCCAGTCATCAGCGGGCTGGAGGTGCTGGAATATATTGACGCGCATCATGCGGATATCATGTCCGTGGTGGTGAGCGGATACAAAAATTTTGAGTATGCCAGAAAAGCCTGTGCGCATCATGCGGCAGATTATCTTTTGAAACCGCTGCAGGAAAAAGAATTGTGGGCGCTGTTGCGGCGCATAGAAGCGCAGTTTTCGCGCAAAGATCAGCAAAACTGGGAACAGACGCTGCGCGATGCGCTGTTCGGCCGCCGTGTGCAGAAACTGCCGCAGACAGATTGCCACCTTCTGATGCTGTATCTGGACGCGGGCGAGCGGATGGACGAGGCCCTGGCGTACGACGCGGGCGATCTGTGGACAAGGCTGGACGTGCCGGGCGCCGTTGCCGGTGCGTTTGAAGGGGTTGCCACCTGGGTGCTGGATGGCCGCACAGAGATGGAAAAGCTGGTTGTGTCGTTCGACCGCCGCCTGACCGATGTTTTTTCAGCGCGGGCGCTCCATCGCAAATTGCAGGCGGACGGCTGCTGGCTTACAACGCTGCTGTTTACTTCCACATTCCCTCTTTCCAAACTGCGAAGTGTATACCACGAGGTGAAAAACTATATTGAAAAGAACAGGCTGTTCTGTCATTCGGCGTTCCTGATCGACAGCGGCGGCACACACAGCGAGCCGGCCGTTCGGCCATTTGCCGCGGTGGATGAAGCGCTGCAGGGTGCAAAGGCGCGCCCAGCCGACACGATGCGGGCGCTGGAGCATCTGCTGGAAAATGCAGCCCGGGCGCCTTTGAAGTTTACGGAAGTGGAAATGATGCTCAAGCACTTTTTTCACACTTTGTGCCAGCAAAGCCCCGCAAACCTGCCGTACTGGCGCGTGGAAGAAGAGCTGGGCTATATCCTGCACAGCGGCTTTCAGCTTCCGGAAATGAAACGCCAAATCGGCTTTTTGCTGAAAAAAGTGCAGGGCACCCTTCCGGCGCCCGCAGAAAAGCAGGAGCTTGCCGTGATGGTGGAACAGTATCTGGCCGCAAACTTCCGGCACGAGATATCCAACAAGATCCTGTCGGAGAAATTCGGCTTCGTGCCGTCGTACATCAGCGGCATCTTCAAAGCGAAATACGGCATGTCGCCGGGCAAGTATGTGGCGCAGCTTCGCATACAGCGCGCCCAGGCCCTGATGCGGGACACAGACCTTCTCATGCGCGAGATCTCGCAGGAGGTGGGGTATGAAGACCCGTTCTATTTTTCCAAAGTGTTCAAGCAGATCACGGGCGAAAGCCCCACACAGTACATGAACCGCATCAAAAAAGGGTGCGGTGGCTGACACACGGCCGGGCATTCCCCTTCGTGGCAAGATGTGGTACAATTTGTTTGCCACGCGCGGCGCCGGGAAAAGCGGCATGCTGCGCGGGCAGAAAGGGAATACAGCCATGTTTTTGATAGGCAACCATGTATCTTCTTCCAAGGGGTACCTTGCCATGGGCAAGCAGGCCGCGAAGCTGGGCGGCAACACCTTTGCCTTTTTTACGCGCAACCCGCGCGGCGGCGCGCAAAAACCGCTGGACGAGGCGGACGCCGCAGCCCTGCGAACCTTTCTGCGGGAAAACGGCTTTGGCACGCTGGTGGCGCACGCGCCCTACACGCTGAACGCCTGCGGCAAAGACGAGGCCGTGCGCGATTTTGCCCACCGCGCCATGGAAGAAGACCTTGCGCGGCTGGAGGCCGCGCTGCCCGGCCAATATTACAATTTTCACCCGGGCAGCCATGTGGGCCAGGGCGCGAAAGAGGGCGTGCGCCTGATTGCCGCGCAGCTGAACGCCATCCTCACGCCGGGCATCACCACCACGGTGCTGCTGGAGACGATGGCGGGCAAGGGCAGCGAGGTGGGCCGCACATTTGAAGAACTGGCCGCCATTCTGGACAAGGTGCGCCTGAACGAGAAGGTGGCCGTGTGCCTGGACACCTGCCATGTGTGGGACGGCGGCTATGACATTGTGCACGATTTGGACGGCGTGCTGGCGCAGTTTGACCGCGTCATTGGGTTGAACAAGTTGAAAGCGCTGCATGTGAACGACAGCCTGAACCCCTGCGGCGCCCGAAAAGACAGGCACGCGCAGATAGGCGAAGGGCACATTGGGGCCGAAGCCTTTGCGCGCATTGCGCAGCACCCCGTGCTGGCGGGCCTGCCCAAAATACTGGAGACGCCGAACGACGACGCGGGCTGGGCGCGCGAAATTGCCTTTTTCAAGGCGGCCGCCGCGGGCGGCGCGCCGCAAAAACCGCACGGGCAGGCGGAAGGCTGAGCTATGGCTGCAGGCCGCCCAGGCGGCGTTCTTATTCGATACAAACAGGGGCCGGTTTTAAGACCGGCCCCTGTTTGTATCGTGCAGCATGGCAATGCCGTCTGTGACGGTGCATTCCTGCAAATGCAGAAGGCGCGTTGGCATTTCGCCAACAAACAGCCTGCGGCCCGCGCCCAGAATAATGGGCAGCACGCCGATGACGGCCTCATCCACAAGGCCCGCGCGAAGCAGGGCGCTGGCAACCTGCCCGCCGCCGAACAGCCAGATGCCGCCCTGGGCGCGCCGCTTCTGCTCTGCCACTTTTTCGGCAAGCCCGCCGCAGAAAAATTCCACATTCGGCGGCGCATCTGCGGGGCGCGGGCGGTGAGAGGCCACAAGAAAATGCTTTTCTTGCCAGCCGTCTATGTGCTCAATGCCGCAGTCGTCGTATGCGTTGCGGCCCATCACCACGGTGCCGCACCCGGCCAGGAACGTTTCAAAGCAAAACTGCGCCCTGGTGTTCTGCCCTGCGTCCCCGTGGCCGGTTATCCAGGCATAGCCCCCGGCCTTGTCTGCAAGATAGCCGTCCAGGCTGACGGCAATGTTCAAGATAAGCCTGGCCGCCATGCGGCGCCCCCTTTCTGTGCAAAAAACCTGTGCCCGCGCCGCAAAGGCGGCGCGGGCACAGAGGCAAACCGTGCAAAGCGTATGCGCCCGCGCCTTTACAGCGCGGCCATCTCGGCCTCAATGGCATCCTCGCTGGCGCGCATGGCGGCCAGCGTTTTATCCAGCAGCTCGTCCAGCTCCCAGCCCAGCAGCCCGGCGCCCTGGCGGATAATATCGCGCGAGCAGCCCGCCGCAAAGCGCTTATCCTTAAATTTCTTTTTCAGGCTGGAAAGCTCCATATCTTTACAGCTTTTCGACGGGCGCATGCGCGCAGCCGCGCCAATCAGGCCCGTCAATTCGTCTGTGGCAAACAGCACCTTTTCCATCTGGTGCACGGGCTCTACGTCGCTGCACTCGCCCCAGCCGTGGCTGCATACAGCGTGCACCAGCGCTTCATCTGCGCCAATTTCGGCCAGCAGCTCGGGCGCTTTTTTGCAGTGTTCGTCGGGCCACATCTCAAAATCCACATCGTGAAGCAGGCCCGCAAGCGCCCAAAAATCGGCCTCGCTGCCATAGCCAAGCTCGTTTGCAAACCAGCGCATCACAGCCTCTACCGTGAAGGCGTGCTGCATGTGAAAAGGCTCTTTGTTATATTTTTGTACCAGTTTTACTGCGTCCTGACGCTGCATAGCGCACCTCTCCTTTGTTGCTTCTTTTCTTCTTAAGATACCGCATTGCGCGCCAAAATACAAGCGCAAACGTGCCAAACCACTTGCCTTGTGCCGTTTTCTGTGGTATGCTTTGGCCGGAAAACAAAACTCTCGTGCAGCTGGGCGGATACGGGGAAGCGGGTGCAAATCCCGCGCGGTTCCGCCACCGTGACGCGCCTGCCCGGCAAAGCGGCCTTTGCGCCGTTTTGCCGCCGGGCGCCCAGTCGGGTTACCGTGCCCAGCTTGCGTACAATGCTCACGGGGCAATGGGCTGCGTACAAAAAAGTGCAGCATGGCACCGCGCGCCGCCGCGTGCCGTGCGGCGCCGCTTTGTGCCGCCCTTTCGCTTTCAGCCGGGGCGGCAGGGAAACATTTGCCCGCCATTTCGCAGCGTGCAAACCAAGCCCCCCACGGCAGCCGTCAGGCCTGCCACGGGGGCTTTTTTGTTCCCTGCGCCGCCAGTGGGGCAGGGCCGCCCGGTGCCGCACAGGAAATTTGTGCGCAGCGGCCGCCTTTTTTCGCGGGGCGCTTTTCAAAAGCGCCTGCGGCCCATGGGCGGGCCCCCTGCTTGGGGGGCTTTCTGCGCCGCCCCGGCTTTGGCAAAAGGGTGTTTTGTTTTGCAAAAAACGCCCCGGCACATGCTTTTGGCCGGGGCTGCAAAAAAGAGAGGTAGAAGCGTAACATGAAAAACAACAAAAAAATTGTGCTGGCCGTGGTGGCGCTGGTGGCCGTGGTGGCCATTGCGCTGGGGCTGTGGGTTGCCCTGAAGCCGCAGGCCGCGCAGGGCGAAAAAACCATCACCGTGAACGTAGTGTTCGCCGACGGCACACAGAACAGCCACACCATTTCCACCAGCGAGGAATACCTGCGCGGCGCGCTGGAGCAGGCGGCGCTGATTGCGGGCGAAGAGGGTGAATACGGCCTGTTTGTGAAAACGGTGGACGGCGTGACGGCCAACGACGCCAACCAGGAGTGGTGGTGCTTTACCAAGGGCGGCGAAACGCTGGAAACAGGCGTGGATTCTACCCCCATTGCAGACGGGGACACGTTTGAAATTACGCTGACGCAGGGCTATTGAGCCATGGCGCGGCGCGGTGCGGGCGCGGCATAAGGCCCGCGCCGCGCAGCGAAACACGAAAAAAGGAAAGGGGGCAGGGCTTTGGCCACCACAAAACAGCTTGTGCGCTCGGCGCTGCTGGGGGCGTTTATATTCGCGGGCAAATGGGTGCTTTCCGGCCTGCCGAACATCCACCCCGTGGCGCTGCTTTTGCTTCTTTACACCGTGTGCCTGGGCGCGCGCAGCGCGCTGGCGGCCACGGCGGTGTATGTGATGCTGGAGGGGCTGTTTTACGGCTTTGGCGATTGGTGGCTGGCCTATTGCTGGGCATGGCCGCTGTGGGTACTGGCCGTGCACGCCCTGCGCAAAAACGATTCGGCGCTTTTATGGGCCGTGGCGGCGGGCTTTTTCGGCCTTCTGTTCGAGGCGCTGTTCCTGCCGGTTTATTTGGTGGAGTTTGGCCTGCTGGGCGCGCTGGCGCGCCTTGTTTCGGGCATCCCGTTCAGCGTGGCGCACTGCGCGGGCAATTTTGTCATTGTGCTGGCGCTGTATCACCCCCTGAAGCGCGTGTTTGCCCGGCTTGCGGCCGGGTGAGAAAGGCAAAAAACGCACCAAGGGCGCGTGCGGCCTGGGAAGGCCGCGCGCGCCCTTTTTCTGCCTGCAATTCCGCGCGGCCGCCCGGGCAGGTTTTGCCAAAGCCTGCAAAGCCGCATGTTCCATTGAGCAAAAACCGGCGGCCGGGAACAGAACCGGCAAAAAATGCCGCACGCGCCGGGTGGCCGAAATGCGGGAAACAGGGCCGGAAGCTTGCTGTTTCTATGCGCTCGGAATCGTGGTAAAATAAAAGAAAACAGGCGCAAGCGGGGGAAAGAGATGGAGATTTTTTGCCTTTGTGGAATCGACCAAAATGAAAAAATACGGCTGGAGCTCAATGAAGTGATAGACTTTCCCAACAGAACCAGTTATGAGGGAGGCTATGATATCATTTGCACGCTTCAAATTGACATTGGCTGTTATTGTGTAAAATGTGATAGATACTTTTCTGCAACAGGCGCATTATACCGTTTTTCCGAAAAATTGAAAGAATGCTATACAAACCTTTTCGGAAGCGCAGAGTATCGTCTGCGTTTGGAAGATGATTTGTCTTTTGCGGTATCCATGACGTCAAACGGGCATGCGCTTGTGAAAGGCAAATTTCAGGAACGCCCTGATGTCAATAATGTGTTCGAGTTTGAAATGGAAACAGACCAGACGTGCTTGCCGCCGGTTTTTCAGGGAATAGACAGGTTACAGGACACTTATGGCGGCATGCAGGGCGTTGGGTGATTTGCCAATGCAAATTCGGGCGCTGCCCGGAAGAAAGCGGCTGAAAAGAATTGCACAAAAGCCGGATTTACCGAAAACCCCAAAGCCGCAGCGTGAGAGAACGTAAGAAAAAGACAAATTGAAAGTTGGCGAAGAAATTCTATGAGCGCATGTACATTGATTGCTTCGGATTTTCCCCTGACGGAAGTTTTACCCGTTGGGGCTTCTCCACTTGAAAGAAACCTTGCTCATGGCGCCATGTATGACGGCGGCGCAGACGGCAACTGCTTTCTGCATTTCTTTCAGGATGTTCAGAACTATACCGGAAAGAAAAATGGAGTCTATCTGGAATGGCACTATACAGAGGAAAAAGCAAAACAAGTGATTGAATATATGAAAAATGCCCTGCAGAATACGCCGTCCATAGAACTTTGGCATGTGTGGTTCATAGACTATTATGAATTTGAGGACAGGCCTGTAATTCATAGGCAAACAGTTTCCATAAATGAACTTACCACAAAACACATCAAGGAAATTGATGATGCGGAAATTTGGAATACTCCCGACAAAATGTATCCGAACAGGCCGTCATTCTATTGCCTGGAAATCAAGCGAGAATGACAGCTTCTCGTTTGTTGAAAAAACAGCAAAGCCGGCCGGGCCAATCAAGCGGTTAAGCTGAACGGCGCATTTCATGCGCCGCCGCCGGCAGCCAAGGCTGGGCGATGGAGGCAAAAAACGCACCAAGGGCGCGTGCGGCCTGGAAAGGCCGCGCGCGCCCTTTTTCTGCCTGCAATTCCGCGCGGCCGCCTGCACAGGGCTTTCCCAAGCCTGCAAAGCCGCATGGCCCATTGAGACAAAACCAGCGGCCGGGAACAGCACCGGCCAAAAGCGGCTGCACGCGCCGGGTGGCGGAAAAGGGGGAAACATGCCGTTCCCATGCTTTTAAAGTTGTGCTAGAATGAAAAAAGAGTCAATCAGAAACGGATGAGGAAACGCCGATGTGTGAAAGATGCGAAAAAGTAAAGCTAAGGGAGGCTTTCCCTACCCCGAAAGCATATCTTGACTGCCTGGCATACATACAGTTTTTGGTGGATAGCGGAAGCTTTCAATTTGAATTTAAGAGTTGTGACACAGATAAAGTAAAAGATGAAAACGGCTGCTGGGCAAATGATGTGATCAGGCACGTAATTAAATGTAAAAATTGCGGGCAGTGCTTTGCTTGCACTGCGCTTACATACCGCGGAAGCGGAAGTTTCCGAAAGGGGAAATGACGAATTTCCGCCTGGCGAGGCAGGCGCGGAAGGGGCGTGTGGGGCTGCCCGCACAGGAACGCCGAAAAGGCCTGCGTGCAGAGCGTGACTTGACGCTGAAACAGCCCGCGCCGGTGGCCGAAGAAAATGCGGGCTTGTTTCAACAGCTGATAAGGAAAGTGATTGTGCAGGCAGGAAAAAATAGCTTGCAAGAACTGGATAAGGAGCGATGTGTGATGCCGCAGCATATAACCGTTGCAAATTATAACCCCGAATGGCCGTCAAAATATGTACAAGAGCGGGCCTGTATTACCGAAATACTGAAAGATAACTGCATTTCTATCTACCATATTGGAAGCACATCCGTTCCGGGGCTGGCCGCCAAGCCAATTATCGATATTATGGCAGCCGTTAGAAGCCTTGAGAGAGTAGATACAGTTGCGGAAAAGTTTTCAGACATGGGTTATGAATATCTCGGTGAATTTGGAATAACGGGCAGACGCTATCTTCGCAAAGGCGGTGACGAGCGAACCCATCAAATTCATATTTTTCAAGCAGACGATTGGCACAATATCGGGCGACACCTTGCATTCCGGGACTATATGCGTACCCATGAAAAAGAGCGGAACGAATACGCAAAAATCAAAAAAGACCTTGCGCAAAAGTTTCCCTACGATATAGATGGATATTGTGATGGAAAAGAACATTTTGTTCGTGAAATGGAAGAGCGTGCGCTTGCTCAATACGATGGAGCATGGGACAAATTGTATATTGCCGCACGGAAAGTACAGTATGAGAGAAAACTCTCGCCGCTGATTGAGGCGGGGCGTGTTTCTGCCGCAGTTCTTTCGGCAAAAGGAAATATCTATACCGGGGTTTGCTTGGATACGGCCTGTTCATTGGGAATGTGCGCGGAAAGAAATGCGATTGCAAATATGATAACAAATGGGGAAAGCCAAATTATAAAAATAGTCGCTGTCATGCCGGATGGAAAAGCAGGTATGCCGTGCGGAGCTTGCCGGGAATTTATGATGCAGTTGAATCAAACAGCAGGCGAAATAGAAATTTTGTGCGACTATGAAACGAAAAAGGTGATGCGCCTGAAATCTTTAACTCCCGAATGGTGGTGTGCAGACCAAATGAAAATGAACGAATGAGGGAATTTTTCGAGGGCAACCCGCTGGAAGATTTCTTGCAGGCCACAGAGGAAACCACCGGCCCGGGCAGCGGCCCGGAACAGGTGGCTGTGGCGTTTATCTGCAAGCGGTTTAAGCTGAACTGCGGGAAGCTGCCAGACAGGGAAAAGAAGTGGCTGAAAAAGATTGCACAAAAGCCAGATTTATTGAAAGCCCAAAGACGCAGCGGGGAAGAAAGCAAGAGAGCGACAAATCGGAAACTTGCAGTGAGGTGAGGCAAGTTGCAATATAAAATATACGGAAAACAAAATCGAGATGTGATTATTCTTCTGCATGGCGGCGGCTTGTCATGGTGGAATTACCGAGAAGTATCTGAACGACTTCAAAATGACTTTCAGATAATTATTCCGATATTGGATGGTCACGCAGGAAGCGATAAAAATTTCACAACAATCAAAGACAATGCTGGTGAAATCATTTCTTTTATTGATATGAACTTTGGAGGTTCGGTACTGCTAATTGGCGGGTTATCTCTTGGCGGTCAAATATTACTTGAAATGTTATCCCAGCGGAAAAGCATCTGTCGTTTTGCAATGGTCGAGAGTGCAGCGGTTATTCCATCCAAACTAACTTGTTCGTTGATTAAACCAGTGTTTGGGGGTTGTTATGGATTGATTCGGCAAAAATGGTTTTCTAAATTGCAATTTCGTTCACTCCGAATAAAGCCGGAATTGTTCAATGACTATTATCAAGATACTTGCGGTATTACTAAGCAAAATATGATTGCGTTCTTACAAGAAAGTTCTATGTATTTCATAAAGAAGTCTCTTGGAGAGTGTGTGGCAGAAATCCATTTGTTTGTCGGGGAACGGGAAAATAAGCGTATCTTGTTTTCTGCAAGAAAGCTACATGAAACGCTGAGAAAAAGCAACTTACATATCATCCCAACTATGTACCACGGAGAGTTTTCCATGAACCACACCGATCTCTATGTAAAAGAATTATGTGCCATTGTTAAACAGCATTAACCTTACGTTTATTGAAGAGATAGCAAAGCCGGCCGGGCCAGTCAACGGGCAAGATGAACGGCGCATTTCATGCGCCACCGCCGGGCCGCCCCGCCCGCCTGCCCGGCGGGCGGCAGCCAAGGCAGGAGAGGGCAAAAAACACACCAAGGGTGCGTGCAGCCTTTCAAGGCCGCACGCGCCCTTTTGCCTGCAATTCAATGCAGCCACTCATACAGGTTTTGCCCAAACTTGTAAAACAGCACGTTCCATTGGGGAAAAACAGCAGCCAGGAACAACACCAGCAAAAAAACGCCTGCCGCCGCGCCTGCCTGGTGGCAAGTTGCTCGTTCAGCTTTTCCAGCTCGCGCGCAACGGCTTCCAGCGCGGGTGGCTTTTTGAAAAAACACGCTTGACAGCCCGCGGGGTATTTGATAATATGAAGTTAACTTCATATGAAGCGAACTTCATATAGGGGAGGCCGCCTATGATAACAAAAGTGCGCCAGCTGCGGGTGGCGGCTGGGCTGACGCAGCAGCAGCTGGCAGAACGCGTGCACGTTTCGGCGCGCACCATCATCTCCATCGAAAAAGGGCAGTACAGCCCCTCGCTGATGCTGGCTTACCGCATGGCGCGCGTGTTTGGGGTGACGGTGGAACAGCTTTGCTGCCTGGAAGAAAACCTGCAAAGGGAGGAAGTGCAGTATGAAGATTTATAACAAAAAAACCTTCGCTTTCGGCGTGTTTTCTGCCGCGCTGGGCGTTTTAAACGCCGTTACCGCCGCGCTGCGGGGCATAGATGCGGCGGGCATTGTGCTGGTTGCGGTGCTGCTGTTTGTGGGCGCCGGGGCCATGATGCGCGGCCTTTCCCAGAAGATGGCGCGCGAAGATAAGCTGGAAGAGCGCGACGAGCGCAACCGCCTGGTGAAACTGAAAAGCAAAAGCGCGGCCTTCCGGCTGACGCAGGCCGTGTGCTTTGGGCTGATGCTGCCCCTGCTGGTGGCGGGCAAGGTGACGGGCACACAGGCGCTGACGGCCATCGGCACGGGGCTGGCGGCTGCGCTTTCTGCCAGCATGCTGGCAGAGCTGGGCGCCTTTTACTATTACGAAAAGCGCACCTGACGGCGCCGCCTGCACACAATGGGAAGGAGGAAACCGCAATGCCCATGCAAACACGCCGCCCGATGCCGCGCCGGGACGAGCGCGATGAACAGATAGACACCCGCGCGCGCAGCCATGCGCTGGATTTTATGACAGCCGCCACACAGGTGCTTACAGTGATGTGCCTGGTAAAAGGCAACCCTGCGTGGAAGGGCAGCCTTTCGCTTTTGTTTTTTGGCTGTGCGGCCGCGCTGGTTTATAAATATGAAACCTACGAAGAAAAGCCATACCTGGCGGTGGCCGCGGGCCTTGGGGCCGTGGGCGCGGCGCTGCTGGTGTGGTTTGGCCTCACCGGCTGAAGGGCGCCCTGCACGCCGCCCTTCTAAAAAGAAAACGCAGGTGCCTGCGGCTGTGCGCCGCATGCGCCTGCTTTTACTGTTTTGCCGGTTTCAGGCCCAGCACATAATCGGCCGAAACGCCGTAATAGCGGCACAGGGTAATCAGATGCCGGATGGGCATTTCGCTTGCCCCGCGCTCGTAGCGGGCATACATGGTTTGCGATGTGCCCAGCACCTGGGCTATCTGCGTTTGTGTTTTGTCTGCGTCCTCGCGCAGGTTGCGTATAATGCGCACATATTCCATTTGGCCCATTGCCAACACCGCCTTGGCCCCAGCGTAGCATAATAAAGATATTTACTATTGATTTTAGTAAATATATTTACTGTAATCTCCTGTGGGGCCGTGCGTTATCCCGCCCGCGCGGCGCCGGAAGGGGGCGTGGCGCATGCCGTGCAGAAAAGGGCCGGGGCCGGGTGTGGCTGCCGCCATTGTGCTGGCGGCCGGCACCGTGCTGCGCGGCAGCACCGTAACCCTGGACGTCACGCAGGGGTATGACGCTGTCTGGGCTGCGCAGGGCGGCATTGTGGTGGAGGACAGCGTCGTCGAAATCCAGGGCCGGAAGGATGCAAACGGCGGGCTCGCCCTGTACAGCGATGGAGATATTGCCATTCGCGGCGCGGGCACCCAGCTCACGGCGGCCAGCACATATGGCATCAGCGCAGTTCAGAATATGACAGTAGAGGCGGGTACACTGGATGTTTCCGCGTACGATGGCGATGCGTTTCAAGCGGCGGCCATGCAGATTTCGGGCGGGCAGGTGCAGGCCTATTCTGCCACGGGCCGCGCGCTGTGCACAACAGACGGTACGCTTTCCATTACGGGGGCGGGCACCCGTGTAACAGCCGTGTCGGAAAACGCAAAAAGGCCCACCGTATACAGCTATGGCACCGGCGGCATCTTCCTGGATGCCGATGTCAGCGCGGAAAACACGGCGGGCGGCAGGCCCTTTGAAGGCGTGGACAAAACGGAAGGCGTAAGCGATGCCATCACGCTGGGTGCAAACTGCGAGGCGGTGGGCGTGAAGGTGCACACCGTGCCAGAGGCTCCAGCAACCACTACGCCGGGCGTGCGCTCTTGGTTTGTGCCGGCAGATGGCGGGCAGGCGCCGGGCAAGGTGACGGTGTGCCGCCATGTATGGGGCGCCCCGGTTTGGGCCTGGGCCGGGGATTATTCTGCAGCCGCTGCCACATTTGCGTGCGGAAACGATGCGGCCCACACGCGCACCGTGCAGGCCACGGTGACAAGCGAAACGCGCGGCGGCAGCACGGTTTATACCGCTGTGGCCACATTTGAGGGCAAGGCATACACCGATGTGAAAACCATGGCGGGCCAGCAGGGCGGCGGCACGGCCCCGGCGCAGAAGCCAAACCCCAAAACAGGCATATAACAGAAAAGACGGCAAAAGCCCCGGCCCCGGTTTTTTAACCGGGGCCGGGGCCTTTTGCGAAAACGGCTGCCTGAGCATTATTAGAGGCAGGACGGTATGAGTTGCCCCGCCATAGAAGGATATGATATAATATACCAGCATCTATCAGCAAAATTTCAACAGGCGCCCCCTGCACGGGGGCCCTTTCAAAAGAGGGCGCGGCATGGAAAAGAACGAACGGAAAAAACTGTTCTGGCAGACGTATCTGATTGGCGCGGCGCTGGCTGCGGCGGTGCTGGGCGCTGTGGCGGCCTTTGGCGGGCGCGGCACGGCAGCTTTCGCCCTTGGGGGCGGCGCCGGCCTTGCGGTGGCGCTGGCGGCGCACGCCTGCCTGTTTCGCGCCTGGGGCGCGGCGCCGAACGCATCGGGCGTGGTGTGCTGGTACCTTGTGCGGCTGGCTGTAGTGTTTGGCGCCGTGGTGCTGGCATTGTTTGTGCCGTTTGCAGACGCGCTGGGCGTGCTGGTGCCGCAGCTGTTCTGCCTGCCGGTGCTGGCCGTGCGCCTGGCGCTGGAGAAAAAAGAGCCGTAAGCGGAAAGGGGAAGGCCGTATGCTGAATGGGCAGCGGGTGGCAGCCATTTTGGTGGCGGCGGGCGCTTCGCGCCGCATGGGGTTTGACAAACTGAGCTATGCCTTTGACGGCAAGACCGTGTTGCAGCACAGCGTGCAGGCGCTGGCCGGGCACCCGTATGTGGACGAGGTGGTGGCAGCCGCCAGCGCGGCCAACGAAGCGGCCGTGCAGGCCGCCCTGGCGGCGCAGGCCAAGCCCTGGCGCGTGGTGCGCGGCGGCGAAACGCGCGCGCAAAGCGTGGCAAACTGCCTTGCCGCCACGGACGCGGCGCTGGTGGCCATTCACGACGCGGCGCGCCCCTTTGTGACGCCGCAGCTGATAAGCCGCGCGCTGGAGGCCGCCGGGCAGATGGGCGCGGCGGCGCCCGCGGTGCCCGTAAAGGACACCGTAAAGCGCGCCGCGCAAAACGGCCTTGTGCTGGAGACGCCTGCGCGCGAGACGCTGTTTGCCGTGCAGACGCCCCAGTGCTTCCAGACGGCGCTGTACCGCCGGGCGCTGGCCGCGGTGGGCCGGCAGCGCATGCGCGATGTGACGGACGACTGCAGCATTTTCGAGCTGGCGGGCCTGCCCGTGCGGCTGGTGGAGGGCGAGTATGCCAACCGGAAGATTACCACGCGGGAAGACCTGCCCGCACATGCAAAGGAGGAGACGGCCATGCGCGTGGGCCACGGCTATGACGTGCACCGCCTGGTAGAGGGGCGCAAGCTGATTTTGGGCGGGGTGGAAATTCCGTACGAAAAGGGGCTTTTGGGCCATTCGGACGCGGACGTGCTGGCGCACGCCGTGGCGGACGCCCTGCTGGGCGCGGCGGCGCTGGGCGACATTGGCAAGCTGTTTCCGGACACGGACGAGAGGTACAAGGGCGCCGACAGCCTGGTGCTGCTGGGCCATGTGGCCGCGCGCGTGCGGCAGGCGGGCTTTGCGGTGGAGAATATCGACGCCACCGTGCTGTGCCAGCGCCCGAAGCTGGCGGCACACATTCCGGCCATGCGCGAAAAGCTGGCCGCGGCCTGCGGCATGGACGCAGGCGATGTCTCGGTGAAGGCCACCACCGAGGAGGGCCTTGGCTTTACGGGCGAGGGCCTGGGCATTGCCGCGCACTGTGTGTGCCTTTTGCGGCGCACCGGCGGCGGGCGGTGAAAATATGGCCCCGCGGGGCGATTTTCCCTTTTTTCCGAAAGGAAAACATGATATACTAAATTATTAGGGCAGTAGGGCCCGCGCGCATTTGCAGGAAGGCAGGAGAGGCACCATGTGGTATTCGTTCATCAACAGGCTGAAGGCAAGCTTCGGCCTAGCAGACGTGGTGGATATCCTGGTGGTGGCGTTTCTGGTGTACGAGGCCATCATTCTGGTGCGCAAAACGCGCACCGCACAGCTTGCAAAGGGCATCCTTGCCCTGCTGCTGGTGTGGGCGGTGGCAAGCTTTGCGCACCTGCGCACGCTGCAGTTCATTTTAGATAATTTGATGAGCTGGGGGCTGATTGCGCTGGTGATTGTGTTCCAGCCAGAGCTGCGCCGCGCGCTGGAGCAGGTGGGCAACACCAATATCCTTTCGGCGGCATTTCTGCGGCCCAGGGCGCGCGGCGCCACCCTGCGCGAAGAGTGGCGCAAGGCGGCGCTGGCCGTGTGCGACGCGGCCGAGCGGTTTTCCGACACGCGCACCGGCGCGCTGATGGTGTTTGAAAAGCGCTCGAACCTTTCCGAGGTTATCAAAACCGGCACCATTCTGGACGCGGAAGTGACGCAGGAGATGCTGGGCACCATTTTCTATGTGGGCACGCCCCTGCACGACGGCGCGGCCATTTTGCGAGACGGCCGCCTGGCGGCCGCGGGCTGCGTGCTGCCGCTTTCCGACAACCTGGAAATGGGCAAGGACATGGGCACGCGCCACCGCGCCGCCCTTGGCATGAGCGAAAACTCGGACGCCGTGGTGGTGGTGGTGAGCGAAGAGACGGGCATCATCTCGCTGGCCAAAAACGGCGTGCTGATTCGCAGGCTGGACAGGCAGACGCTGTTCAGCCTGCTGGAGGGGGATGTGGTGCCCCCCGCGGAAGAGGAGAAAAAGCAGCCCTTCTGGAGCTTCTGGAGGAAGAAACATGAGTGAACAGGAACGCAACAACGCCCCGGGCAACCCGGCGCCCGGGCCGGGCAAGCCCCCGCACAAAAAAGAGGGCCGCGAGGCATTCCGCCAGGCCCTGGCCCGGCTTGCGGGCGACAAGCGCGTGCTGGCCCTGTTTTCCCTGCTGGTGGCATTTTTCATGTGGTTTGTGGTGATTTCGGTGGTAGACCCGAACCAGACGGTAACCGTGCGCTATGTGCCGGTGAATTTGGAGTATAACTCGGCCGCGTATGAAAGCTATGGCCTTGGCATTGTGGAAAAGCCGAACATGACGGTGAATGTGCGCGTCACGGGCGATGGCAGCGTGGTGGGCGGCCTGGAGGCGGGCGATTTGCTGGTGTACCCGGATTATTCCAGCGTCACGGGCGTGGGCACCTACACGCTGCGCCTGATTGTGCGCCGGGCCGACACCTCCATTGCCGCCCAGCAGTATGAAATTGAGGGCATTGTGTCCAACAACTATATCACTCTCACGTTCGATGAGATGGCCACCAAAACCTTCCCGGTGACGGTGAATGTCATTGGCGTAGAGCCCGCCGAGGGCTATTTTGTGGATACCCCTGTGGCCTCCCCCGCCGAGGTGACGCTGCGCGGGCCCGAAAGCCAGATGAGCCAGGTGGACAAAGTGGTGGCCAACGTGGCCCTGAGCGGCCAGCGCACCGAAAGCGCCCTGGCCACCGCGCAGCTGGAATTTTGGGATAAGGACGGCAACGTGCTTACCGACACGCACATCACCACCGACACCGAGCAGGTGGAAGTGACCATTCCGGTGCTGAAAATGAAAGAGGTGCCCATCACCTTTGAATACACCGGCGTGCCGCAGGGCTACGACACCAGCGTGCTGGGGGCACAGCTTTCGCAGGAGACCATCCTGATTGCCGGCCCGGCCGAGCGCGTGGACGCGCTGGAAAGCGTGAGCGCCGGCTTTGTAGACCTGACCAAGTTCAAGCTGGGCGAGACGGTGACGCTTTCCATCACCCTGCCCGAGGGCATCCGGAACCTGGACGCGCTGCAAAGCGTGGACGTGACGTTTGACACCTACGGCTTTGCCACGCGCACGGTGACGGTGTCACAAATTACCGTGGTGAACGCCCCCAGCGACACAACGGTGACAGTGACTACCCGCCGCCTGAGCGATGTGACGCTGGTAGGCCCCGAAGACGAGCTGGACGCCCTGAGCGAAGCGAACGTGGTGGCGCAGGTGGATGCGTCCGCCTCTAACATCAACGTCTCGAAGGGCCAGCAGAGCATGCCGGTTACCATTGTGGTGCCGGGCTCGTCCACGGTGTTTGCCACGGGCAGCTATGAGGTGCTGTGCGACATCGACACCTCTGAAGGGGCGGGCTGATATGCTGTTTGTCAAGCAGATACGCCTTCCGCTTTCGGCCCCGCGCGATGCGGCGCTGGCCCAGGCGCTGCGCGTGCTGGGGGCAAAGCACAGCGAGGTGCGCCGGGCCGAGGTTTCGAAAGTAAGCGTGGACGCCAGGCGTGGCAGGCCCAGCCTGGTGTACACGGTGGCCGTAGAGCTGTGGGACGAGGGCGCCGAGCTTTCCTACGAGGGCTTTGCGCCCTCGGTCTCGTTGGCAAGGCCCCTGCCGTTCACCATCCCGCGCGGCGCCGCGCCGCTGGCCGAAAGGCCGGTGGTGTGCGGGCTTGGGCCCGCGGGGCTGTTTGCGGCGCTGGTGCTGGCGCAGGCGGGCTTTGCCCCCCTTGTGCTGGAGCGCGGCCCCGCCATGGAAAAGCGCGCCGCGGCGGTGAAGGCCTTTGAACAGACGGGCGTTTTGCAGCCAGAGGCGAACATCCAGTTCGGCGAGGGCGGCGCGGGCACGTTTTCGGACGGCAAGCTTACCACGCGCATCCACGACCCCTTGTGCGCTTTTGTGAAACAGACGCTGCTTTCGCACGGCGCGCCGCCCGAGGTGGCGTGGCAGCAAAAGCCCCATGTGGGCACCGATAAGCTGCGCGGCGTCATTCAAAGCATCCGGCGTGAAATAGAGCGCCTGGGCGGCGAGGTGCGCTTTGAAACAAAGCTCACCGGGCTTTGCACAGCGCGCGGCCGCCTTGCGGCGGTGCGCACTTCGGCGGGCGATGTCCCGTGCGGCGCGCTGGTGCTGGCGCCGGGGCATTCCGCGCGCGACACCTTTTTCATGCTGGCAGACGCGGGCTTTGCCCTGCAGGCAAAGCCGTTTTCGGTGGGCTTTCGGGCCGAACATTTGCAGGCGGATATTGAGCGCGGGCTGTACCACGAGGCGGCGGGCCACCCGGCCCTGCCGCGCGGGGAATACCAGCTGAGCCAGCATGTGGGGGCGCGCTGCGTATACACCTTTTGCATGTGCCCGGGCGGGCAGGTGGTGGCCGCGGCCAGCGAAGAGGGGCGCGTGGTTACCAATGGCATGAGCTTCCACGCGCGCGCGGGCAAAAACGCCAATGTCGCCGTGGTGGTAAGCGTGGGCCCGCAGGATTTTGACGGCGACGCCAAAAAGGCCATCGCCTTCCAGCGCGCGCTGGAACAGCGGGCCTATGCCGCGGGCGGCGGCGGGTATGCCGCGCCCGCGCAAAGCATGGAGGGCTTTCTTTCCGGCCGCGCGGCGCTGGCGCACGGCGCCGTGCAGCCCACCTACCCGCGCGGCGTGCGCCCGGCAGAGCTGGGCGGCCTTTTGGGCGAAGAGCTTGCGGGCGCTTTGCGCGCCGGGCTGCGCGCCTTTGGGCGCAAGCTGCCGGGCTATACGGCCCCGGGCGCCGTGCTGACAGGGCTTGAGACGCGCACGTCCAGCCCCGTGCGCCTGGCGCGCGGCGATGGGCTGCAGAGCCCCGAGCTTTTGGGCGTATACCCGTGCGGCGAGGGCGCGGGCTATGCGGGGGGCATTATGTCCGCCGCGGTGGACGGCGTGCGCGTGGCCCTTGCCATTGCAGAAAAATACCACCCCGCCGGGCAGTGAGGCCGCCGGGCGGGCAGCAGGCTATCAGGCAGATACAAGGCGGAGGAGAGGCAGAGTTATGCCGCAGCAGAAACCAAAAAACGATTACGACGAGCTGAGCCGTGAAATAGAGCGGGACGTGCGCCAGGCGGTGGAGGCCGTGGGCGCAGCCCTGCGCGGTGTGGCCAGCGGCGCGCAAAGCGCCTTTGGCAAAGACGCCGCGGGCGACGTGGCCGGGGCGCTGG
>UREN01000013.1 GCA_900546885.1 uncultured Oscillospiraceae bacterium | reverse complement strand
GTAACTTACAAAAAAATGCTCACGCAAAAGGAAGGAGAGATAAAATGACGAAAATGAAAAAATTATTGGCTGTTGTGTTGGTATGTGCCATCATGGCCGTTTGCGGTGCCTCGGCGTTTGCCGATTGGACTATTGTCCCCGACACGGGTAACTCAATTAACTATCTAAACATTTATGGAAATACTGGTAGCGCATTGCAAGGTCGTCCACTTACATTGTGGAGAGTATCTGGCGTTACTGGACAAGACCAAAGATTTTTGTTGAGGCGTGTAATAGTTCGCGGTGACACTGGATATGTACTATCCGCTGCACAAAATACAAACTATGCTGTCAATCGTCGTAATAATGATGGGCACGCAATTATGTGGAGCATTTCTAGCGGATGGGATGATTCTAGGATACACAAACCCATGTCTGACCCTTCTAATTTAATTATCCTCCAGCGCACCAATGAGCACTTAAGTTGTAATGGAGATTATAGTGGAGCCGATGTTTGGTTTGGTGGCTCGCGGCTTTCCCAGTGGATTGCATCCGGCACACCCACTCTGCCTATTTATGGTGATCTTCCTATAAGTGGCCAGTACAGCTAAACTGTTAATTAGGAAGGGATTCCTAACCAGGGAGTCCCTTCCCATTTAGGGAGAGCAAGGAGAGCAATATGAAAAAAGTATTTTCATTAAATATTGTTTCGGTCATAATTACTGCAATTCTTTTGACATCTTGTGCTTCCGACCCTAGTATTTCAAACTTAGTGCCCTCTAATTCCTGTTCAGAAATATCTTCTGAAGATATCGTATTTCAAGGTATTAAGATGTGCACGAATCAAAGTGATGTCGGATTCTATTCTATAAAGTCTCTTTTTCCCAATTCACTAAATATTACCTACATCGACTATGCTACTCAACAGGAACTGTTTTTATGCAACCGGCCCGAATGCCTGCACAATGACGACACCTGTAAATCTTACATTCCACTTGACCCCGGCACCGGGGTACAGCCTTCGCTTTATCTTGCAGGCAACACAGTGCTTTTGATCTATTCGGGTGCCAGTGAAACCAGCCTGCCCCGCATAGAGGCAATGGAACTGGATGGTAGCAACCGCCACATTGTTGTGGAATTTGAGGCCAGCCAAACGCTGGTGCCCCCTTACCTTTTTGACACAGAATTTCTTTATTTTAGCCTAACCACACAGCACGAACAGCCGCTTTCGCAAACAACCGAGTTTATTCGTGTTTCTCTGAAAGACGGCACTGTAGAAAGCGTGTATCAGTTCGAGCAAAACATCAATAGCCTAATTGCCGGCACATACGAAAACAGCCTTGTGGCCGACATGGTGTACGACCAAGATAACAAAACTTACCGAAGGTTTTTCACCTGGCAGCCAAACGAAAATTTTGCACAGGCCTGCGAAACAAACATAATTTATGAATATTGCCTGACCGAGCAGGGCGCCATGGTGGAAAATGGATATCTTTATATCTTGGATTTTGGCACAAAAAGCGTAACGCGAAAAAGCCTTGCCACTGGGGAAGAAATCACTGTAGATTGCAGCGCCATGATGCCAGATTTTGAAAAAAACATGGAACCCCGGATGGACTTTACCTTTGAAGATTATGTGCTGATAAACACATACCGGCCGCATGAACAGTATGGTTTTGTGATAGAGCAGTTCCTTGTAGATTTTCGCAGCGGCAAGTTGACGCCCATCCACCTGGAAAATTCGTATCAGCACCGGCCCATTTATATTGCCAGTGAATACAAAGACGAACTGTGCGTGATATGCGATTATAAAACGCATACCGATACGTTTGAACAAGACGGCCAGACCTACACCTCGGAATATGTTACCGAGCAATACGCAATGCTGAAAAAAAGCGATTATATCGCTTCTCAGCCCAACTATCAGCTTATTTCTTCACTGGGTGAATAGCCCCCGCCGCTGAAAGCGGCCTCATTATTGCAAAAAACAGTGTTTCATACTGTTTTTTGGTACTCTTCTTCTGATAGCCCCCCGCCCGCCGTGCCTGCCAGTGCGCGGCGGGCCCGGCGGGGCCACACCGGGCGGGAGGTGCCTTGCATGCCAAAACGCGCGTTGTTTTTCTGTGCCCTGCTTGCGGCGTGTGCCGTTCTGTTTTGTGCCTGCGCTTCTTCGCAAAGCGCAAGCGCGCCCTCGGCCAGCGCCCCGCAGGCGGAAAACGAAGCGGGGCCGCAGCCGCTTTGCATGCTGCACAGCAGCAATGAAAAGGCCGGAAAGAAAGCGAAAACAAGCGATGGCATTTATTTCGTAGAATTGCGAAATGATGATTCACGCGGCATAAATCTTTTGTATCTGGATTACGCCACACGGCAGGCCATTGTGGTGTGCGAAAAGCCAGATTGCCTGCATAACGATGAAACCTGCACCGCGTTTTTTCCCTACCGGTACGGCACGGCAAATTCCTGTGTGGTAGGCAATTATCTTTATATGATTTTTTCCGGTTCTGAAAAGGAAAACACCCTTCCCGCCCTGTACCGCATAGATTTGAATGGCCAAAACCGTACTCAGCTTGCCACTTTGCCCAGCGAGTTTGATTATAATAACCCCGTTGCCACAGATGGTGAAAAGCTGTACACCGTGTGCAACAGAATAGAAACTGAAGAAAGCGGGCGCATTCATACTTTTACAAACCTTATCTCCCTTTCCCTGCAGGACGGCACCATGCAAACCCTGCGGGAATGGGACTGTGACGCATACCTGTGGGGCGCCGAGGGTGGCACGCTTTCTGTGATGCTGCCTGCGGAAGCAAATGAGGCATCGGTGAATTTTAACATTGAAGTTCTCAGCCCAAGCGGAGAACTGCTTGCCACACAGCCCTTTCAAAATATGACGCCCCGCTATTATGTAACCGAAAACACCATATATTGGTACAACTTGGCAGATGGAAGCATTTATGCCCGCAAGCTGAATTCCTCCGAGGAACAACAAATTGCCACTGGCCTGCTGTTTCCAGATGCAGATGATGTGGCATTAATAAATGTGTATTACCCGTACATCTTTTTAGAGCATTTTACCCTTGACACAGGCGGGAAATACCATTATGAAGTGTACAACGCAGAAAGCAGCGAACTGCACGAAGTAGATTTGTTTCTGTTCGAAACACCTACCGATAACAAGCTAATTCCAGTTTACGATAAAATAGGCGATTCCCTTCTGGTTGCAAACCGTGAAATTTTTACAGAGACAACAGGCTTCACCAGTGATGGGCAGGCCGTCACTTTTGAATCAATGGAGCTTGCGCAAGCATTTATCTCCATAGACGATTTTCTGAACAGCAGGCCTAATTACGAGGAAGTAAAACTGCCGCAGCTTGCCTAACGCGGCGCGGCGCCCTTGTTTTGCATTTCTTCTTTTTCCGTGCTCTTCTTTTAGGCCCCCCGCCCGCCGCGCCCACCCGTGCGCGGCGGGCCCGGCGGGGCCACACCGGGCGGGAGGTGCCTTTTATGCCAAAACGCGCGCTATTTTTCTGTGCCCTGCTTGCGGTGTGTGCCGTTCTGTTTTGCGCCTGCGCTTCTTCGCAAAGCGCAAGCGCGCCCCAAAGCGGGCAGGTGGCGCAGGCCTCAACGGCGCCTGCCTGTGCGCAGGCATTGTCTGACCATTATTGGATTGCCGCAAGCCCCGATGTAATTACACGCGGCAGCGCCAACAGCGCCGGCTTTTACCAAATTATCATGCAGAGTAACGGGCGCTCAAACCTTTTGTTTACAGACCATGCCGCAGAAAAACAGGTATATTTGTGCAGCACTCCAAGCTGCGAACACAGCGACGCTTCCTGCTCATCTTTTATCGATTCTGCCGGCTATTATGTTTTTCCTGTTGCGCTGGAAGATAAGCTGCTGGTTGTATACAGCTATATTTCCCTTCCGGATGAGGCCCCGAAGCCTTCCAAGGTGGAAATGATGGATTTGAACGGCACCAACCGCCGCACCCTGTGTGAGCTGGAAAATGGCATCACCCTTCGGGACGGCGCGGCGGCAAGCGAAAAAAGCCTGATTTTGTGCGGAAACCGCGTGCAGGAAAATGGGCCGGGGCAAGTGCAGGTGCAGCCGTGCCTGTTTGAAATTGACATCGAAACGGGCGCCTGCAGCGAGCTATACCGCACAGCAGCGGCAGAAGGTGAACAGCAGAAATCTTTGTTTCTGCGCGGTGTTTCTGACACCGGCTTTATTCTGAAAACCATTACAACAGAAGAATACGAAACCTCCGAAGACATGCAGGCCGACATCGAGCGCATGGAAAACGCAACTGTGCACCGGGGTTTCGAGCTGCCCTTTGACGGCGGCCCCGAACATGAGCTTTTGTGTTACCGGGGCAATGCCTACTATGAAGAGTACAGCGGCGAAGCCTTATATTACCTCGATTACCGGGAAGACGAAAGCTCGTGTGATTTGTGCTGCGTTGGCCCGGGCGGCGCCAAAGAAATTTTGGTGGAAGATTTTGCCGCCCAGCCTGCTGTGCGCAAAACCACCGTCCCCTTCACAAGCGGGAATGTATTCATCTATGGCTTTCTGAACGAGTATGTTTTGGTCAACCATCTGTATTCCGAGCAGTATGATGATGCCGGAAATATGGAGCTTTTGTATACACAGTACGCTGTAAACCAGAACACGGGAGAAATAACGGAAATTACGCTTTCGAATTATTCCATGGCCACGCAAAAGGCCATTAACATCATTGCGCAGTTTGGCGATGATTTGCTGGTAGATGCAAAAGAGGGGTCGGAAAACGATTTGGCCTACCGCCGAACAGGGTTTATTCGTGTGGAAGATTACCTGGCATCAAACCCAAATTACCGCATGGTAGCCCAAGCTTATGTAGAAAGCGCCCAGCTTGCCTAACGCGGCGCCTTTGTTTTGCATTTCTTCTTTTTTCGTGCTCTTCTTTTAGGCCCCCCGCCCGCCGCGCCTGCCCGTGCGCGGCGGGCCCGGCGGGGCCGCCTTGGCACTGGGGCGCGTTCCAATGCTTTTCTTCTTTTTTACCCTTCTTCTGATGGCCGCCCGCCCTGCCGCAGTTTGCCAGATGCGGCAGGGCGGGCAGCGGCCGCAAGGCTTTGGGGCCTCATATCTGCTTATTTCCCAGCAGGCTCGCCCCGTATTTGCGCAGAATATTCAAATGTCCTTTGCCACACAGGATATTCCCTGCGCGTCTGTTTCAAAAGGCTTCCCCGCCTCTGGGCTTCCGTTTGGTGATAAATGTGCGTTCCGCGCCGCCTCATACACTGCTGCCCGGCCAGCCTGCGCCCTCTTCCCACGCGCGGCATAAAAACACATGCGCGGACGCTTCCGGCAGCATAAGCAGTACCCCGATGAAGCCGCCCCAGCCTGTACGAAGCTGATAGCCGCACATATTTTCTGTTTGAAGCGACATGGATAAAAGGCTTTGTAACCATGCCGGTTTTATTTTATGAATATGAAGTTGTGGAAATTTTTATTTTCGGTTTTCCTTTGCTGCATCATTCTGCTGTCTGCCTGTCACGGTTCCAATAACGGCGCTTCACCAAATGCAACGCCTGCCCCGGCGCCGGGTGAGGCTTATGGCTCGGAAAATTCCCCTGCGCTTGAGATGGAAATGGCTTTATCCGGCGCGGGGATTTTCGGCACGGAAATCAGCGGAGACCAAAACGGCGCCTATTTTATTCTTCCTAACACAGAGGACTATTCCGGGCGGCTGCTTTACTACGACTATGCTACCCGCCAGTTGATTTACCTGTCTGACCAGATGGTTGTAACAAATGATGAGGAAAACCCCGGCTGGCTGGAAGACATATTCGGCGGTGCGGTTCCCTTGGCAGTGAACGGAAAGCTTTATGTTGTCAAATATGGGAAATCACCAATTCCCAATATTAACTATGAGGGGTCACCAAGTTTTCTATTACAAATGGAGCCAAACGCGGCAAGCCGCAAAAAGCTGACTGTGCCGCAGGGGTGCCTTCTCTCCTATAATACCGGCATAGCTGCCGACGGGCAAAACCTGTACCTGCTGCTTTTAGACTACGACGCCAATGCCATGCAGATTACAAATACTGCTTTATGCCGCACCAATTTTGACGAAAATAAGCTGGAACGCTTATGCCAGTTGGGAAAAGAAAGAGAAGGAAACATCATCGGCGTATATCCTGAGGGGCTTGTTTTACAGCGCTCGTGGATTTCATCCGAATATGCCGGTGACGATCTTCAAGACCAGCTTCCCCACCTGCAATATGAATTGCAGCTCTATTCCCTTCGGGAAAATCGCCTGACAGACACTGGCTTTGCATGGACGCAGGGCGAGCTTTCTTTCACAGCAAGGCAAGGGATTGTCTATTTTGTAAAAAGTGGCGGCGCCTGCCTGTATGCACACAACCTGCAAAACAGAAAAGAGTGGATCGTAACTGACAATATATTCGGTGAAGCTCAGCCCACCCCGGCGGCATCTGTGATGCTGATGGGTGAAATCCGTGATAACCACATCATGTTCAGCAATTCAACCGGGGAGCATACACGCTATTACAGCTATAATTTGACTACGCAGGAAACGCTGCCGCTCTCTCTTTCCTTTACACACGAAGGGGGAGAGATACCCGTGTTCATTCAGGATGAGACAGACCAGTATTTTCTGGTAAATGGGGGAATGATGAACATAACTCGGTCTGCTACCGGGCTGGATGGTTCTCTTTATACGGTTGATTCTTCTATGACTGAATATATGCTGATAAAAAAAGAGGATTATTGGAACTCCGTGCCAAATTATATTCCCTTTGATGACACGCTATTTCAATCTGTTGACCTTTCTGTATAAAGGCCTTCTCAATGCCCTTATCTTTCTTTGTAGCGGATGGGCAACCGAAATAGATAAGAACATTACGCGGGAAGTTGTTTTGAGCCGAGAGCCTGCCGGACGCAGGCGGCCAGCGGCCGGGGAATATTCTGCCTATGGAGGTGAAAGCCATGCAGGAATTGTGCGTGCAGGGGCTTGTGAAGGTGTACGGCGGGCGGCACGGCGAAAAGCGCGCGCTGGGCGGCGTTTCGTTCACGCTGGGGCCGGGGTTCTACGGCCTTTTGGGGCCGAATGGCGCGGGCAAAAGCACCATGATTAACATTATCATTGGCAACCTTGCCGCCACAAAGGGCAAAGTGCTGTGGAACGGGCACGATGTGCGCCGCCTGGGCAGGCAGTTCCGCGCTGTGCTGGGCTATATGCCGCAGCAGCAGAATTTATACGACAGCTTTACCGGGCAGCGCTTTTTGCAGTATATGGCGGCGCTGAAAGAGCTGCCGCGCGCCGCCGTGCCCGCCGAGGTGCAGCGCGTGGCCGGGGCCGTGCACCTGCAGGCAGAGCTGGAAAAAAAGCTGGCCGCCTATTCGGGCGGCATGAAGCAGCGGCTGCTGGCCGCCGCGGCCCTGCTGGGCAGCCCGCAGCTTTTGATATTGGACGAGCCCACCGCCGGGCTGGACCCGAAGGAGCGTGTGCGCCTGCGCCATATTTTGCAGCAGCTTTCGCACAACTGCATTGTGCTGGTGGCCACGCATGTAGTGCCGGACGTAGAGCATGTGGCAGATGAGATATTGCTTTTGAAAGACGGCCTTTTGGTGGATAAGGCCCCGCCCGCGCAGCTGATAGAGGCCTACGCGCCCGGCAAAACGCTGGAAGACGTGTACCTTGCCGTATATGGGGAGGATGAACCATGACGCGCCTGGTTGCGGCCGAGCTGCGCAAGGTGTGGCGCAGCCGCTTTTTTCTGGTGGCGCTGGCCGCGCTGCTGGGGGCCAACCTGTTTCTTTTGTGGGTGGGCACAAAGCCCGCCTCCAGCGCTTTCACCCCGGCGGCCTACCACGCGCTGTGCGCCGACATTGCGGGCATGGATATGCCGCAGATGGGCGAATTTCTGCACGAAAGCCTGCGCCGCGCCGAGGCCATGAGCCGCATTGAAAACGTGCTGCGCACCGAAGCGTGGAACGGCGGCACGCAGGATGAGTATATGCGCGCGCAGTATGCGCAGGAGTTCAGCGAATTTTACGAGGAATATGCGGCGGGCAATTATTTGCGCTATGGCGATACCCTGCCGCGCGAATACACGTTTTTAAAAACCATTGTGCTGGAATATGACGAGGTGGCCGGCTATGACGCCTTTCTGGATTCCATTGCCCAGAAAGCGCAGCAGCTTTCGTCCATTTCCATTTTTGCAAACAGTGCCGACGGGTACGACCTTGCCAACATAGAGGCCACGGCCCGCGCCTTTGAGGGCATGCGGGGCATTCCTATTCAATATTACCCCCAGCGCGGGCTTATGACGGCGCTGGATTTTGCCCTGACAGACGTGGTGGCCGTGTTTGCCATGCTGCTGCTTGCCACGGTGCTGGTGCGCTTTGAGCGGGACACCGGCCTTTTGGCCCTGATACGCAGCACACAGGCCGGGCGCGGCAAAACGGCGCTGGCAAAGCTGGCGGCGCTGGCCCTTAGCCTTGCGCCCGTGCTGGTGCTTTTGTATGGCGTAAACCTTATTTACTGCCATGCGTGCTATGGCCTTGGGCCGCTTTCGCGCAGCGTGCAATCTGTGCCTGCGCTGATGCGCACCACGCTTTCGCTTTCGGTGGGGCAGTATATTGGGCTGTTTTTGCTTACCAAGTGGGCGGCGGCGCTGGCCGCAGGCGCGTGGGTGATGCTTGCCATGCTGGCGGCAAAGCGGCTGTTCACCGGGGCGCTGGCCGCGGGCGGGTTTCTGGCGCTGAATTTGCTGGTGCGCAGCCTGGTGCCGGCCACCAGCCGCTGGAATGTGCTGAAATATGCAAACCTGGTAAGCCTGTTGCGTACCAACGAATTTTTGGGACGTTACCACAACTTATACTGGTTTGGGCAGCCGCTGGCGCTGGCCGTGGTGACGGCGGCCACGGCGGTGGTGTGCTGCACGGTGTTTTGCGCGCTGTTTTGCCTTGTGTTCATGCGCGGCAGGCTGCAGGCCGCGCAAAAGCTGGCCCTGCGCGCGCCCGCGCCTTTGCGGCGCTTTGGGGCCCGGCACGCCCGCGCGGGCGCCACACCCTTTGGCACCGAGCTGTTCAAGCTGTTCTGCGTGGGCGGCGCGGCGCTGATTTTGTGCCTGTTCGGCGCTTACCAGGTGTATGACGCCGTGCAGGCGGAAAGCTATATTGACGCGGACGAAATTTACTATCGCTATTACATGCAGAACATGCAGGGCCCCCTGCGGGCCGAAACGCTGGGCTGGCTGGAGCAGGAGAGCGAAAAGTTCCGGCCGCTTGTGCAGCTGCAAAGTGCGCTGGCCTCGGGCAGCCTTTCGCAGGCGGAATATTCGGCCCTGATGATGGGCTACGACAGCCTTCAGCGCGAAATGGGCACCTACCAGCGCGTGCTGGCCGGGGCCCAGCGCGCCGCACAGCTTACGCGCTGCCAGATGGTGTACGACACAGGCTGGCTGCGCCTGTTTGACGTGGCGGACGCGCGCGACGCCGCAGACGCGCTGGCCGCGGCGCTTTTGTGCTGTGTGTGCTTTGCCGGGCTGTTTGCCATGGAAAAGCAGACGGGCATGGCGCGCGTGGTGTGCGCCACGCCGCTGGGGCGCAGCCACACGGTAAAGTGCAAGCTGCGCGCCGCCGCGCTGGCCTGCGGCGTGCTGACGGTGTTGGGCGTGCTGCCGCGCTTTTGGGTGGCCCTGCGGGATTACGGCCTTGGCTGCCCGTTTGCGCCGCTGTACAGCCTGCCCGCCTATGCCGCCATGCCGGAGCTTCCGCTTGTGCTGCTGGTTCTTTTCATGCTGGGCGCGCGCTATGCGGCGCTGCGCTTCATGGCGGGGTGTGTGCTGGCGCTGGGCCAGCGCACAGGCAGCACATTCGGGGCCATGTTTGCGGCGGCGCTGCCGCTGTGCCTGCCGCTTTTGCTAAGCGTGTGCGGGCTTACAGGCGCAAAGTGGCTTAGCGTGTACCCGCTGTTTCACATAGCCGCCATGTTTCAAACGCCCGGCGGCGCGGTGGGCGCCTGCTTTTACCTGGCCGCCGCGCTGGGCGGCATCTATTTGCTGAACGAATACCTCTATGCCCTCTTTGGCCGGGCGCAGTGACACATTTTACTCCTTTCTTACGGGGAACAGGGCTTTTCCGCACAGAGCCATGCTGCGGCAAAGGCCCTGTTTTCCGCTGTGCGGGCACATACAGGCAAAAGCGGCAAAAGGGCGCGCTGGCACTAGAAAGCCCCGGTTTCCCGGCGGGCAATTCCGCGCGCCGCACACAAAAAGGCCCGGCAATCCGCCAGGATGCCGGGCCTTTTCAGTTTGTGCCCCGCGCAAATGGAAGGGGGCAAAATTCCGCCTTTTTATCAGCCCAGGTACATGTGCATGGGCCAGGTGAGATATTCCACATCGTCCAGCTTTTCGGCGGTGATATAGCCCGCCGGGGCGTTAAGAATGGTGGGGATGCGGTTCACCAGCGTGGCGCAGGTGTGGGCGGGGGTGTCCGGCTTCACCACATGGAACTCGGTGTCCGGCTCGCCGATAATTTTCCAATCGCACATGTCGCCGTCATCCGGGCCGTATACTTTGCCAATGCACTGCGTTTCAATGGTGATGCCCTGGAACGTCTCGGTGGTGACAACGGCGCTCATGCCAATGCAGTTGCCCTTGGGGATGGTTTCGCCCGTGGTGCCGCACCAGAGGTCTTTGTCATAGAAATAGGGCACGCACTTCTGGCTGATTGATTTGATGGTAAGGCCCAGCTTGTTGGCCAGCGCCTCGTTCGAGTTCCACACATATGCGGGCTCCAGCGTGGTGGGGTGGGCAATTTTTTCTTCAAATTGCTCGGGGGTAAGGCCAACGCCGTGTGCCTGCGCCAGGGCCAGGCCGTAATCTTCCACATTATAGCTTACGGCGCCCTCTATTTTTTTGATGTTGTGCACACCGCCTGCCACGGCGCCTATCATGTTCACCCAGAAAATGTCCTGCATGCCGGTGCCGGTGATGGTGCAGTTGTTCTCTTTCGCCATTTTATCCAGGCGGTTGGTGATGGCGGCAGCCGTTGTCCACGAATAGATGGCCTCTTCACAGGTGGTAACCACATTGATGCCGCGGGACAGGCAGCGTTCCAGATGCGGCAGCATATCCGCCATGAAGCTGAACAGCGTCACCACGGCAATGTCGGCGTCGCATTCGTCCAGCACGGCGTCCGCGTCCGAGCGGATGGGTACGTTCAGCTTTATGCCAAGCTGGGCGTAATCGCCCACGTCCATGCCCACAATGTCGGGGTTGGTGTCAATGGCGCCCACAATTTCCGCGCCCTTCTCGTACAAATAGCGCAGCGTATACTTGCTCATTTTGCCGCAGCCATACTGTACAACCCGCACTTTTTCCAAATTCACCATACCGGTCTCATCCTTTCTTTTCAGGCGCACGCGCGCCGTGTTCGGCGGGGCTTGCCCGCCCCTTGCCTTCAGTGTAAAGGTTGTATGCGGTATAAGGTCAAGTTGGCCAATTCGATAAAAATTTAACAATTTCTTTGGGCCCCGTGCACAACGGGTTCCCCCCGCGCGCCGCCCTTGCAAAACTGCACGGGCACCTGAAGCCGAAGGTACAGCCCGCGGGCGTTTGGCTCGGCCACGGGGATATCTGCAACAGATTCGCACAAATAATCCCCGCACACGCGGCACCCGCTTTGGTGAATATAGGCGCGCAGGCGTGCAATATATTCCTGCTCTTTATAAAAGCTGTCGCAGTAAATGCAGGCGTAATTGCCTGCGGGCACGGTGGCGGTAAGCTGTTCGGGCACGAACTCTCTGTCCACAAACACAAACACTTCGCTGGCAAACAGCCTGCCCTGCTCAAAATCGCTTTGCGCCATGCGCGTGCCCGCGTTGCAAAAGTATATCTGCGGCAAGCCGTCTTTCACAAGGCCGTCCTTCAAATCGCGCAGCATCTCTTCATACGTTTCCACATCGTGGGCATACACGTTCACGCCGGAATCCACCACATACATCTGCCGCGCGCCAATATACTCCATCTGCACCGTGCCGTCCGGCGGGGCGGCGCGCCAGCGCGCAAAGCTTTCCACCGTGCGCTCCAGCGCGCGGCGCTGGCATTTCAAAAGGCGTATCTCTTCTTCCGTCTGGCGCTGCTTTTCGCGCAGGGCGGCCTCAATGCGCCCAAGGTCGCGGTTTTCCAGCTGATGCTTAATCTCTTTCAGCGAAATGCCAAGGCTTTTCATATACTGGATGATATCCAGCACGGCACTTTGCTTGATGTCGTAATAGCGGTAGCCGTTCTGGCCCCGAAAGCTGGGCGAAAGCAGGCCCCGCTTGTCGTATAAGCGCAGTGTCTGCTCTGAAATATGGTTCAGCTTTGCCATTTCGCCCACGGTAAGGTGCCTCATGGCTTTTCTGCCTCCTTCCCTGCCCAAAGGTTATACCTGCCACAAGGTTTTTGCGCAAAAGCGGCATGTTTTGCACACCGCCTCAGCCCAGAAGGGCGGCCGCGGCCTCGCGCTCTTCCTGCGAAAGCGGCGCGGCCGCAAGGCAGGCAACGTTTTCGCGCAGCTGTGCCGCGCTGGAAGCGCCCACCAGCACGCTGGTGACGCCCGGCGCCGAAAGCACCCACGAAAGGGCAAACTGCGCCAGCGTCTGCCCGTGCGCAGCGGCCAGCGCGCCCAGTTTTTCCAGCCCCTGCATCAGGGCGGGCGTAAGGGCCTGCGGGGTCATGCGCACGCTGTTGCCGCGCGCAATGCGGCTGCCCTGCGGAATGCCGTGCAAATACCGCCCCGAAAGCAGGCCCTGTGCCAGCGGGCTGAAGGCCACCACCCCCTTGCCTGCCCCGCGCGCAAAGGCCAGCAGGCCATTGTGCTCTACGGTGCGGTCCAGCATGGAATAGCGGTTTTGGCACACCACAAAGGGGCAGCCCCCGGCCTCTAACAGCGCGGCGGCGCGCGCCGCCGTCTCGCCGTCATAGTTCGAAAGCCCGGCATACAGCGCCTTGCCCTGCCGCACGGCGCTGGCCAGCGCGCCCATGGTCTCTTCCAAAGGGGTTTCCGGGTCCATGCGGTGCGAATAAAAAATATCCACATAGCTCAGCCGCATGCGGGCAAGGCTTTGGTCCAGGCTGGCCAGCATGGCCTTGCGGCTGCCGCCGTTGCCATAGGGGCCGGGCCACATGCGGTAGCCCGCCTTGGTGGCAACAACAAGTTCGTCGCGGTGGGCAGCCAGCTCGCCGTGCAAAATGCGGCCAAAGTTTTCCTCTGCGCTGCCCGGCACAGGGCCATAGTTGTTTGCAAGGTCAAAGTAAGTGATGCCGCTGTCGAACGCGGCGCACAGCGTTTCACGCATGGTGTCAAATACATCCTGCGAGCCAAAATTGTGCCACAGCCCCAGCGCAACGCGCGGCAGCGCAAGGCCGCTGCGGCCGCTGCGGGCATACTGCATGGCGCTGTAGCGCGCCTCATTTGCCGTGTAAGCCATGCCGTCCTCCCTTTGCCATGCCCTGCGCGCAGGGCAAAGCCTGTTTGTTGTTAGTATACCGCATGCCTGCGCCCTGTGCAACTTGAACAGATTGTGCGCGAACAGAAAACACTTCTTTTCTGTTGACGCACACGCAGCCGGAGTGCTATAATGAATTAACTTTATTTTTATAAAGCGATAAATGAAACAAAAACAGGAGGAACCTTACCATGGCAAGAGTATTCAACTTCAGCGCGGGCCCTTCGATGCTTCCGCTGCCCGTTTTGCAAAAGGCGCAGGCCGAACTGCTCGAATACGGGTGTTCCGGCCAGTCTGTGCTGGAGATGAGCCACCGCTCCTCCTGGTTTGAGGAGATTATTGCGGGCACCGAGGCCGCTTTGCGCCGCGTGCTGAACGTGCCGGAAAATTACAAGGTGGGCTTTTTCCAGGGCGGCGCCTCCACCCAGTTTGCCGCCGTGCCGCTGAACCTGATGGGCACGGGCAGCGCAGATTATATTGTCACGGGCCAGTTTTCCGGCAAGGCCGCCAAAGAGGCGGAAAAATACGGCACCGTGAACATCATTGCCTCTTCGAAAGACAAAAACTTCACCTATATCCCGGATGCTGCCGCGCTGAAGTTCACCCCTGGCGCAAGCTATGTGCACATTTGCCAGAACAACACCATTTACGGCACGCGCTGGCCCGCGCTGCCGGCCACGGGCGCGCTGCCGCTGGTGGCAGATATGTCCAGCTGCATCCTCAGCGAGCCGGTGGATGTATCGCAATATGGCCTTATCTATTTTGGCGTGCAGAAAAACGTGGCCCCCGCGGGCATGGCGGTGGTGATTGTGCGGGAAGACCTGATTGGCCACGCCCGGCCGGCCACGCCCGCCATGCTGGATTATGCCACCGTCATTGGCGCAAACAGCATGTACAACACGCCGCCGTGCTTTTGCATCTACATGATGGGCCTTGTGCTGGAATGGCTGGAAAACGAGGTGGGCGGCCTGGCCGCCATGCAGCGCCGCAACGAGGAAAAGGCCGCGCTGCTGTATGACTATCTGGATGCCTCCCGCTTTTTCAAAAACCCGGTGGAAAAGCCGTTTCGCAGCATGATGAACGTCACTTTCACCTCCCCCTCGCCCGAACTGGACAAAGCCTTCTGTGCCGAGGCCGCCCAAAACGGCCTTGTGAACCTGAAGGGCCACCGCAGCGTGGGCGGCATGCGCGCCTCTATTTACAATGCCATGCCCCTGGAGGGCGTGCAGGCCCTGGTGGCGTTCATGCAGAAGTTTGAAGCACAGCATATCTAACAGAGGGGGAAGCCGAGATGTATTTCATTCAAACACGGAACAACATTGCCCCAAAAGGCCTGGCCGAACTGCCCGCGCAGCAGTTTGCCGTAAACAGCGGGGCCGAAAGCGATGTGCAGGGCATTCTGGTGCGCAGCGCCGCCATGCACGACACGCCCCTGCCGGAAGGGCTGCTGGCCATTGCCCGCGCCGGGGCGGGGGTGAACAATATCCCTGTGCCCGCGTGCAGCGAAAAGGGCATTGTGGTGTTCAACACGCCGGGCGCCAACGCCAACGCCGTGATGGAGCTTGTGCTGGCCGGCCTTGTGCTGGCAAGCCGCGATGTGGCCGGGGGCATTGCCTGGGCCAAAACGCTGGCGGGCGAGGCCGACGCCGCCAAACAGGTGGAAAAGGGCAAAAGCCAGTTTGCCGGGCCAGAGCTGCTGGGCAAAACGCTGGGCGTGGTGGGCCTTGGGGCCATTGGCGTGCGCGTGGCAAACCTGGCGGTGCACCTTGGCATGAACGTGCTGGGGTACGACCCATACCTCTCGATTGACGCCGCCTGGAGCCTTTCGCGCCATGTGCACCACTGCACCTCGCTGAGCCAGCTTTACAGCCAAAGCGATTACATCACCCTGCACCTGCCTGCCACCAAAGACACCATGGGCATGCTGGACACCGCGGCCTTTGCCCAGATGAAGCAGGGCGTGCGCATTTTAAACTTTGCCCGCGCAGAGCTGGCCAGCGCCCCGGCGCTGGCCCAGGCGCTGGAAAGCGGGCGCTGCGCACGCTATGTAACCGATTTTCCCACCCCGGAAACGCTGGCCCTGCCGGGCTGTGTGTGCATTCCGCACCTGGGGGCCTCCACGCCGGAAAGCGAGGAAAACTGCGCTGTGATGGCCGCGCGCCAGCTGCGCGATTACCTGCTGGACGGCAACATTGCCAACAGCGTAAACTTCCCCGCCGTCTCTATGCCGCGCACAGGGGCCGCGCGCGTGTGCGTGATCCACCGCAACGTGCCCGGCATTCTGGCGGGCATCACCCAGGCGGCCACGGCGGCAAAGCTGAACATCGAGAACATGGCCAACAAATCGAAAGGCCAGTGGGCCTACACCATGCTGGACCTCTCTGGCCCGGCCGACGAGCAGATGGCCCGCGGCATTGCCCAACTGCCGGACGTGGTGCGTGTGCGCGTGGTGTAAGCGCTGCCGCACACTTTGCAAAAAAAACAGGGCCCGCCGCGGCCTGCCCCTTCCGGGTGCAGGCTGCGGCGGGCCCTTTGGCGTTTTTTAAAAGCTTTGCAGCATTTTGTCCACGCTGTCCAGCGCTTTTTCGGCTGTGTGCGCAGCCTTTTTCATTGTCTTTTTCCATTCCTTCGGGCTTTTCTGGGCGGCATACGCGCCAATGGCGCCCACCGCTGTGCCGGCCATAACGCCCAGCGCGGCGCCCTTGGCCATATTCTTCGTATTTCGGTTCATCCCACACCCCTCCTTTCGGGCTTTGTATGGGGTTACTATCCCCCGCGCGGGGCAAAACTTGCAAAACAAATTTTTCCTTGTGCCCCGTTCCCATTCGGCGCACAGCATGGTATACTATATGCGTATATGCACAAAAAGGAAGCGTGAGCTTTGAAGCAACTGAACATCGTGCTGGTGGAGCCGCAAATTCCGCAGAACACCGGCAATATTGCACGCACCTGCGCCGCCACGGGCGCGCGGCTGCACCTGGTGGGGCCCATGGGCTTTGCCATTGAAGACAAAAAGCTGAAGCGCGCCGGGCTGGATTACTGGCACCTGCTGGACATCACCCTGTACGGCGGCCTGGATGAATTTTTTGCCCGCAACAGCGGCCCGTTTTTCTATTTCAGCACCAAGGCGCGCCGGCGCTACTGCGACGTGGCCTACCCGGACGGCGCCTACCTTGTGTTCGGCCGCGAAGATGCGGGCCTGCCCGAGGCGCTTTTATATGCCAATGAAGAGACGTGTGTCCGCTTGCCCATGCGGCAGGCGGCGCGCAGCCTGAACCTTTCAAATTCCGTGGCTGTGGGCGTGTATGAGGCCCTGCGGCAGCACGGCTTTCCCGACCTTTTGTGCGAGGGCAGGCTGAGAAACTACGATTGGGGGAAAATGGTTTGAGAAAATTCGCCGTTTTGACGGATTCCGCATGCGATATCCCTGCCGAGATGCAGAAAAAATATAATATCGACATCCTCTCGTTTACCATTACGGTGGACGGCAAAAGCTATGTAGAACGGGTGGATTTTACAAACGAGCAGTATTACGACATGCTGACCAAGTGCACAGACATCCCCAAAACCTCGCAAATTACCATGATGCGCTTTGAAGAGCAGTTTGAGGCTTACCTGGCTGCGGGCATAGAGGATGTGCTGTATGTCTCTATCAATTCGGGCGGCTCGAATACGCACAGCGCCGCGCTGATGGCGCGCCAGAACTTTCTGGAAGCGCACCCCGGCTGCCCCATGCACATCACCATTGTGGACAGCCACACCTATTCCATGACGTACGGCTGGTTTGTGTGCGAGGCCGCCAAAAAGCTGGCGGGCGGCGCCGATATGCGCACGGTGGTGGAATATCTGGAGGACGCCTTTGCCCGCATGGAGGTGGCCCTCAGCGTGTTTACGCTGAGGTTCATCAAAAAAAGCGGGCGCATCTCGGCCGCGGCGGCCTTTGCGGGCGAATTGCTGGGCCTGCGGCCCATCATCACCATGATAGACGGTGAAACGGCCACGGCCGCCAAAGTGCGCGGCGACAACGCCGTAATGCCCGCCCTGGTGGCGCATGTGAAAAAGCGCATTGCGCCGGGCGCGCTTTACCTGGTGGGCGGCACCGACAAAGAAAACTGCAAGCAGCTGGCCAAGCTGTGCAAAAAAGAGCTTGGCCACGCGCCGGAAATGATTTTCGAGCTTGGCGCCGCAGTGGCCACCAACACGGGCCCCAACGCCGTGGCTGTGGTGTTTTTGGGCGAAAAACGCCGCTGAACACAAAAGGAGGCAGGCCGTTTTATGCCGAACCTGGAAAAGAAGCTGCTGTGCTTTGTGCAAAAGCACATTGCCGTGCTGGGCATTGTGTGCCTTTTGCTGGTTTCCGCCGCGCTTCGCTATTTTCTGCTTCCATACCACTCCATTGACTATGTGGCAGCCCTGGAAGTGTGGTATGAAAACTTCCGCAGCTTTGGCGGCTGGCGTGCCCTTGCACGCGATGTGGGCAATTACAACATGCTGTACCGCACCCTGATGGCCGCCATTTCCTACCTGCCCAACCCGCTTGTCTCTATCAAGCTTGTCTCTATTCTGTTCGATTACATCGGCGCGGCGGCTGCCGCGCTGCTGGCGCACGAGGTGTGCCGCCAGGCAGGGCGCACGGCCGCAGCCGCGCGCCGTTCGGCCGCAGCTGCCGGCATTGTGGTGCTGTTTCTGCCCTCTGTGGTGATGAACGGCGCCATGTGGGCGCAGTGCGACATGATGTATGTCACCTTCTTGCTGCTTTGCGCCCTGTTTTTCTACAAAGAAAAATATGTGGCCAGCTTTCTTTGGCTGGGCGTTGCGTTCAGCCTGAAGCTGCAGGCCGTGTTTCTTTGCCCGGCGCTGCTTATTCTGTATGTGGTGAAAAAGAAGTTTTCTGTGCTGAATTTTCTGTGGATGCCCGCCATGCTGGAGTTTTTTGCCATTCCGTCCATTGTGGTCACCCTTATTTTGCACGGTGACGTGGGCGAGGCATTGTGGCGCCCCTTCAATATTTATCTGGGCCAGGGGGCCGAGGCGCACATTGCCAGCACTTACCCCAACGCGGCCACCTGGCTTTCCGGCGCCGCCAGCACATTTGATTGGAACGGCACCACCTACCGGTTCATTGAGGGCAACATCATCCCCTTTTTCCGCGCCGGCATGATGCTGTTCTGCTTTGGTGTGCTGGGTATGGCCGCTGTGTGGCTGATTTCTCGGCAGGCGCAGTTTGGCGCGCGCACCACGCTTTTGCTGTTCATTTTCAGCTTTTACACCTGCCTGATTTTCCTGCCCGGCATGCACGAGCGGTACGGCCTGGCCGTGCTTGTGCTGCTGGTGGTGTATACGGCCGCCACGGGCAGGCTTGCCCCGCTTACCGCCTGCATGGCCGCCATGGACACCATGATCTATATTCCCTTCCTGTTCCAGGGCAGCATGCCGCTTGAGATTCAGACGCTTTCTGTGCTCAACATTGTGCTGTATGGCGCGTTCTGTTTTGCTTTTCTGCGTGAATTACGGGCAGAGGCTTTTTTGCCCGCTCAAAATTAGAGGATAAAAAAGGAGATACCCATGGAAAAACCGGTTTTATACATCGTGATCCCCTGCTATAACGAGCAGGAAGTGCTGCCTGTCACCAGCGGCATGTTTCTGGAAAAGGTGAAAGGCCTGGCCGCCGCCGGAAAAGTGAGCGAAAAAAGCCGCGTGATGTTTGTAAACGACGGCTCGAAAGACAACACCTGGGCTATTATTCAGCAGCTGGCCGCGCAGGACGAGCACTTTTTGGGCGTTTGCCTCTCGCGCAACCGCGGGCACCAGAACGCCCTGCTGGCCGGCCTGATGACGGCCAAGGACATGGCGGACGTGACCATCTCGATTGACTGCGATGGGCAGGACGACATCAACGCCATGGACAAAATGATAGACGAATACCTTGCCGGGTGCGACGTGGTGTACGGCGTGCGCTCGAAGCGCGAGACCGACACCTGGTTCAAGCGCACCACGGCCGAGGGCTTTTATAAGGTGATGAACGCGCTGGGCGCAAACACGGTGTATAACCACGCCGATTACCGCCTGATGAGCAAGCGCGCGCTGGAGGGGCTGGCGCAGTTCCGCGAGGTAAACCTGTTTTTGCGCGGCCTTGTGCCCCTGGTGGGCTACCGCAGCTCCAGCGTATATTACGAGCGCGCCGAGCGCATTGCCGGCGAGAGCCATTACCCGCTGAAAAAAATGCTGAACTTTGCCTTTGACGGCATCACCAGCCTTTCGGTAAAGCCCATCCGCCTCATCACCGGGCTGGGCTTCTTCATCAGCCTGGCCAGCTTCATCGGCATCATTTGGGTGCTGCTTACCAAGCTGCTGGGCGCCACGGTGTCCGGCTGGGCCAGCATGCTGTGCGCCATTTTCTTCATGGGCGGCGTGCAGCTTCTGTGCCTGGGCGTGATTGGCGAATACATTGGCAAAATTTATAACGAGACAAAGCAGCGCCCGCGCTTCATCATCAGCGAAACCACTTTTGACAAACAGGAAAAATAAAAAGCAGCCCGGCTGCTTTCCGGCCGGGCTGCCCCGCGGCCGCGGCCGCAAAACAAAAAACAGGCCGGGGCCTTTTACGGGCCCCGGCCTCTCTTTCCCGGAAGGAGGAAAATTTTATGCCGAAAACAGAATGGAAGGGCGCCACGCTGCTGGCGCCCGTGCCGCCCGCGCTGGTGAGCTGCGGCACGCTGGAAGCGCCCAACGCCCTTGCCATTGCCTGGACGGGCATTTTGAATTCTCAGCCGCCCAAAACCTATATCTCCGTGCGGCCCGAGCGCTACAGCCATGGCCTTATTAAAGCAAGCGGCGAGTTCATCATCAACCTGCCCACAGCGGCGCTTGTGCGCGCGGTAGATTACTGCGGCGTAAGAAGCGGCCGCAGCGAAAACAAGCTGGCGGCCGCCCGCCTCACGCCCGAGGCCGTGCCCGGCTTTGCCGCGCCCGCCATTGCCGAAAGCCCGCTTTGCCTGGCCTGCCGTGTGACGGACATTGTGCCGCTTGGCACGCACGACATGTTTCTGGCGGACATTATCAGCGTGCAGGTGGACGAAGAACTGATTGACGCAAACGGCCGCCTGTGCCTTGCCAGGGCAGGGCTTTGCGCCTATGCGCACGGCGAATATTTCGCGCTGGGGCGCAAAATAGGCAGTTTTGGCTTTTCTGTGAAGAAAAAAAAGAAAAAGCCGCAGGGCGGCAGGCGCCCGCGGCAAACGGAAAAGGGATAAAACAGGCAGCGGCGCACCGCAGAAAACGGCGCGCCGCTGTTTTGCGTTTTGCGGCCCTGCACAGGCCCGCTTAGCCTTTCACAGCACCCTCTGTGATGCCGGCGATAAAAAAGCGGAACCCCACCACAAAAATCAGCACGCAGGGCAAAAGCACCAGCACAATGCCCGCCATCACCAGCGTATAGTCGGAAAATTCCAGCCCCTGCAGCATCGAGATGCCCACCTGCACGGTGCGCATTTCGTTTTTATTGGTGACCAGCAGCGGCCAGATATACTGGTTCCAGGCCGTGATCATCGACAAAATTGCCAGCGAGGCCAGCGCATTGCCGGACATGGGCAGCAGCAGCCGCAGAAACAGGCGCACCGGCCCGCACCCGTCTATGGCGGCGGCGTCATAAATTTCTTTGGGGATGGATTTGAACTGCTGGCGCATCAGAAAAATTCCGGCCGGAGAGAGCAGAAACGGCAGAATCAGCCCAAGATATTGGTTGCGCAGCCCGTTTTGGGCCACAAACAGGTAATTTGCCAGCATGGTCGATTCAAAAGGAATCATCATGCCGCCCAAAATCAGAATAAAAATAAGGTTTTTGAAGGGCACGTCCAGCCCCGTGAGGGCGTATGCGGTGATGCTGGACACCGCAAGCTGCACCGCTGTGATAAGCAGCGCCATAATCACCGTGTTTTTCAAAAATGTGAAAATTGGAATGTTGCCCTGAAAAATGCTGCGGTAATTTTCCAGCGTGAACGCTTTTGGGAAAATGGACGGGGCCGAGGCGTACAGCTCGGAGGCGCTCATAAAGCTCATGCTGAAAATGCGCACCAGCGGAAAGAGGTAAAGCGCGGCCAGCACAGCCACCAGCAGCATGCGCAGCCCGTTTTGCCGCAGCTGTTTGAACGCAGGCGAAATGCTCACTGGTAAAACACCCTCTTTTTCTCGTTTTTCATCTGAAACACCGTGACGCCCAGCAGAATAAGGAACAGCAAAACCGATTTTGCGGCCGCCGGGCTGAACTGGTAATTGACAAACGCATCCCGGTAAATGGAATAAGACAGCACGTCTGTGGCGCCGGACGGCCCGCCGCCCGTCATGATGTTGATGGGCCCAAAGGCCTGAAACGCCTGCAGGATGTTGATGACCAGCAAAAAGAACACCGTGGGCGAAATGCTGGGCAGCGTAATGTTCCAAAACACCTTCCAGCCGTCCGCCCCGTCCAGCGAGGCACTTTCATAATAGCTGGCCGGCACGGCGCGCATGGCCGCGCCAAGAAAGATGAAATCCATGGCAATGAGGTTCCAGTTCACCACCAGCGCCACGCAGAAAAGGGCCAGGCCGCTGTCCAGGTACCATTTGACATCCAGCCCCAGCAGTTGGTTAATAAGGCCCATGCTGGGCTCCAGCATGGTCATGAACACCATGGTGACACAAGTGGACGAGACGGCCACCGGCATGGAAAACAGAATTTCCACCAGCTTTCCGCCCGGCAGCCGCTTGCGGCACAGCGCCGCAAGCAGCAGGGCAATGGCAAGCGAGGGAAACACGGTCATCAAAACGAATTTCACCGAGACAAAGCAGCTGTTCCAAAACTCGCCGCTGGTAAGCAATGTGCGGTACAGCTCCAGCCCGCAGAACGAGACCGCCTGGCCCTGAATGTTCGTCAGATGCACGCTGTTCCAGACAGTTTGCAGAAAAGCGCCGTATGAAAACTGCCACAGCAGGCACAGGGCCGGCAGAATGAAGAGGATGCCCAAAAGTCTTTTTTCGTGCCGCCGCAGCAGCGCGCCCAGTTTTGGCCGCGCGCCGCGCGCCGCACAGGCGGCGCGCGCCGGGCGCAGGCCGGCTTTTATTGTTTCCATCCGCGTTTCTCCCCTCAGGCCAGCGGGTTGGTGGCGTTGTATTGCTCAATCAGCTGCGTCACTTCGGCCTCGGCGGCAGAAATGGCCTGTTCCGGCGTCTCCCGCTGTTCCATCATGGCGCGCCAGTGGTCCTGTATTTTGGTGCGCGCCTCCATATTGGTGGCATACACGGGGCCCACGGCATCTGTGTTGGAGTTCATAATTTGTTCCACCGCCACTTCAAACAGCGGGTTTTCCTCGTAGAACTGCTTGACGCTGTCCAGCTCGTAGGCTTTCTGGTTGATGGCATAATAGCCTGTGGCCATGTGCCATTCGGCCTGCGGCTCTGGCTGAATCATATATTTCAAGAACTCAAAGGCCGCCCGTTCCTTTTCCGGCTCGCCCTTGTTGGCCAGCCACAGGGTGCCGCCGCCCACGGGGATGCCGCAGTCTGTCTGCGGGTCTACCAGCGGCATGGGGGCCACGCCCACCTCAAAGTTTTCGCCCACGGTTTTGGCCACGGTTGAAATCAGCGCAGAGGAAGAGATGGTCATGGCCGTTTTCTGGCCCATGAACGCCTGCAGGGAATCGGAGCCAAAGTCGGACGTGGCGCCCGTCTGGTACAGCTCGTTATACGCCTCGAACACCTCCAGGCCGCCGCCGTTTTCGCTGAACACCGCGCGGGTGGCGCGGGCCGTGCGCCCGTTGCCGTTATCTACAATTTCCTTGCCGATATTCACCATATTGAACTCGAACAAAGAGCAGTCGATGGGCAGGGCCACGCCGGCCACTTCGTCTGTTTGCAGCGCCTTGGCATATTCGCCCATCTCGGCAAACGTGGCGGGCGGGGCGTCCGGGTCCAGCCCGGCAGCGCGGAACATATCTTTGTTGTAATACAGCACCGCGTTGGACGAGTTGAATGGCATGGAATACATGGTGCCATTGTAGGTGTAATAATTGCGAATGATGGGCAGAATATCGGACATATCGAACTGTTCTTCGTCAATATAAGTTTGCACGGGCGTGGCATAGCCGCTTTCAATCATGAACGCGCTGCCGCCCTCGTACACCTGCACGATGTCCGGCGCGTCCTGCCCGCCTGCGGCCATGGCCATGCGGAAATTGTTCAGCACATCCCCGTAAGCGCCCTGGTAGATGCACTCGACATATACTTCATCCTGCGACTGGTTGAATTCATCTACGATGTTGGTGATGACGTCCGTGTTCATGGCATGCCAGAATGTAATGTGGACGGGCTCGCTGGACCCGTCAGAGGCAGAAGCCGTGCTGCCGGAAGCGGCAGGGGCCTGCTGGCCGCCGCAGCCTGTGAGCAGGCTGAGCACCAAAACAGCGGCAAGAACAAGGGCAAAGATCCGTTTGGCTTTCATGGTTTTCTCCTTTTCTTTCATTTATTTTAAGTAAACCGGGTTGGTAAGCAGCACGGGCTGGCTGCCCCGCGGGAAGGTTCTGCGCACTTCCAGGCGGTAGAACAGCGCCTCGGGCACTTCCAGCGTGCGCCGTTCCCGGCTGACGCTGGCCTGCCATTTGCGAAACAGCCCGTTTTCATTCACAAGCAAAATTTCATCGCCGCACACAAGGCCCTGCACGTCAAACTGCAGCGTATACTGCTGCGCCGGGGCGGCCGTGCCGCCCATCATGGTGCCGTTCACGGTCAGTTCCGCCGGCCCGTCGCCCGGTGTGCGCGTGATGTAGCAGTGCCCTGCCCGAATTGCGTCCAGCACAGCGGGCAACTCGAAACGGCTGCAAAAAATATGGTTGCAGGGGTGGCCGTGCCTGGTGAGCGAAATAATCTGATGCGTGTCGCTGCCGCCCACGGCGGGAACCTTGCGCCCCTGCGCCAGCATCTCTTGCCACAGCGCCAGGGAATTGTCGTTGGTGTCGCGCCAGGGGCCGTTCCACACTTCATACCCGTCGAAGGGCACGCCCTCTGTGCCAACCTTCCACCCGCCAAGGCGGTCGCCCGGGTGGTTGAGAATAATCAGGGCGCCGTTTTCGCGCGCCTCTTCCAACCTTTCCACTGCCTGCTGCGGCCCGGCGGCCGCAAAGTCTTTCACCGGGCGCTCTACCCCCAGAAAATTGCAGTGGCCAAGGCGTGTGGTCCACTCGTAACCCGGGATGCGCAAAATGCCCTCTTCTGTCTTTTGAAACACATTTTGCGTTACGCTGTTATGGTCTGTCAGGGCAATCACCTGCAGCCCAGCGGCGCGGCACAGCTCGATGGTCTCTTCTTCCGTATAACCGCCGTCGCTGTGGCGGCCATGCATGTGCAGGTCGGCCTTATACCAGGCGGGGGCCTCCGGCTGTGTGGTGACACACACCTTCACCTCCGTCGCCTGCTGGATGGCCGCCACAGACAGCGCCACGCGCCACTGGCCCGCCTCGATGGGCGCCGCGCAAAAGCCGGGCGAGGCAAATTCGGCGCTTACCGTGCACCCTGTTTTCTGCACGGCACAGCAGCCCCGCAGGCCATTGGGGCCATACAGCGAAGGCTGTATCACGCATTTGGGAAATTCCATTGGGTATTCCACCTGCATGGTGACAGAGCGCGTGTTTTCCGCCACCGGGAAGTTCACGTCCACACAGGTGCCCTTTTGTTCGGGGCGAATCAAAACAGTTTTGCAAAATTCGGTTTGCATTCCCTTTGCTCCTTTCCGGCCGGGCTTGTGCCCGGTGTCCCTCAACGCTTTTTATTATTGCGTCTGGGGGCCTGAAAGTCTGTATAAGGCTCGTAAAATGCTTGCGACAGTTCCCTAAACCCGTATCAAATAAGACACTTCGCCCCCTCTTTTGCTTATTTTTTACGCTGTGTTGAATTTTCTTTGGGATAGCTTTGCTACAATGCAGCATGGGCACAGGAAACAGCAAGGAGGCAGGCAAATGGAACAGGCCACACAATACCGGCGCCACCGGCAGGTGCAGGTGCAGCGCATTCTGGACACAGCGCAGCGGCTTTTCATCACCAAGGGGCTGGAGGACGTGACGCTTACGCAGATTGCCCAAGCCTGCGGCATCACCCGCGCCACCCTTTACCGCTATTTCAACAGCAAAGAGCGCATTTTGTGGGAAATTCACCACCTTCGGATGCGGCAGTATGGCGAAAACCTGCGGGCGCTTTTGGGCGGCCGGCGCCTGACCACGCTGGAGCGCCTTACCGCCTTTTGCAACTTTCTTTACGCGGAATTCGAGCGGGACCCCGGCGTCTTTCTGTTTTTGCGCGTGTTTGACAGCGCCTACCAGCCGGGCACTGCGCCCGGGGCCCACGGCATTTATGAAAAGGTGTTCGACCCTGGCGATTTCGGTTCTGGCGACACAGTGCAGCTGCTGGCGGCCAATTTTCACGACGGCAGCGTGCGCGCAGACCTGGAGCCCGTGCCGGCCTGCGCTTCGCTGATGTACAGCGCACTGGCTGTGCTTGCCTTTTTTGCAAAGGACGGCCCGTATGTCTCTATGAAATACGGCGTGGACGCGCATGTTTTGGCGCGGGCGGCGCTGGACGCGCTGCTGCGCGGCCTGCAGGCGCCTGACGCACAGGCGAAAAATTTTTAAACCGGGCGCGCGCCCCCCTTTCAAAAAATGCGGTTTGTGATATGATAAAGAAAAGCCCCCGCGCCTGTGCAACGCGGGCGCCGGGGCCTTATGGAAAGTTTTGAATTGGAGGCGGTAAAGGATGCATCAAGCGGCAGAAAACGTCATTCGCCAGCGCATGGAGCGCACGGCCCAGGCGCTGCGAAAAAACAACATGGAGGCCATTTGCGTGGACAGCGCGGCAGAGGTGCTGCCCCTGCTGGAACAGTGGATTGCGCCGGGTTCTTCCGTGGGCACCGGCGGCTCTGTTACGCTGGCAGAGTGCGGTGTGGAACAGTTTTTGAACAGCGGCAAAGTAAAATATCTGAACCGGAATGCGCCGGGCCTCACGCCGGAAGAGCGGGAGGAAGTGACGCGCGCGCACTTTTCTGCCGATTGGTTTTTGTGCAGCGCCAACGCCATTACAGACAGCGGTGAAATTTTCAATGTGGACGGCATTGCCAACCGCATTGCGGCGCTTGCCTTTGGCCCGCGCAACGTGGCGCTGGTGGCCGGCTATAACAAGCTGGTGAAAGACCTTGCCGAGGCCCAGCACCGGCTGGAGACCATGGCCGCCCCGGCCAACGCACAGCGCCTTGCCTGCAAGACGCCCTGCGCGCAGACGGGCGTGTGCGCCAACTGCCAAAGCCCGGCGCGCATCTGCTGCGATTATCTGGTGCTGCGCCAGCAGCGCCAAAAAGGGCGCATCCGCGTCATTTTGGTGGCCGAGGCGCTTGGCTTTTAAACAAATGCACAAAACAAAGGGCGGCCCGCCCGGCTGAAACGCCGGGGCGGGCCGCTTTGCCTTTTGTTTTACCGCGCCAAAAACCGAAAGAAGGGGCTTGCCTGCAAATACCAGGCCACAAAATTGTTGATGTAGACATTTTCCACATGGTTCACTGTGCCGTAGGGGTCGTATGCAATGCCGAAATGGCCGGCGTTCCACACCACAATCAGGCCGTGCCACAGCTCTACCAGCGGCGTCACCGCGCCCACGCACAAAACGCCCAGCAGCGCAAGGTACCACACCTTCTCCCACAGCTTCCCTGTGCGGAACACATTGCAGTGCCGCACAAGGCTGCCCAGCACCATGCAGGCCAGCACCAGCAGCGCCGGAATGGAGGCGCGCATGGTGAAATCTCCCGTGCCGGAGGCCCCCATGCGGAACAAAGGGTACACCATCAGGCTGGCCGCGGTGAGGTAGAACAGCGGCGCCTTTTTATAATCGCGCCAGACAAGGGCCAGGTAAACGCCGCACTCCAGCATATAAAAGCGCACCAGCTCGAACAGCTCTTTGCCTATCTGGATATTTTCCTGGCCGGAAAGGTAAAAGCAAAAGCGCCCTTCCTGCATAGTGGTGGCCGCATTGGCGGAAAAATAAAGGAAGAACACCGGAAGAATGGCCACCAGCACAAGCAGGTTCTGGCGCGAGAACACCTCGCGCCAGAATGCGGGCAGGCACCCTGCCCGCGCACTTTGCACAAGGCGCACCGCACCAAGGCCCAGGCACATTACAGCAAGGCCCACAAAGGGCAGCGGCCCGAACGGCAGCGCCAAAAGGCCCAGCAGCGCATAATGTTCCACACGCTTTTCGTTCAGCACGCACAGCGTCATCAGCCACGGCACCACCGTCTGGTTGAACACCCAGAACAGGCAGGTGGTCATAGAGCTGTACTCATTCACACCCGCCCAGCGCTCAATGTGAAAGCCGACGTCCTGGTGCATCCACACTGTGCCCACAATGTCCAGCCCGCTGAAAGCCATAAACCCCACGCACACCGCCAGCAGCGCCACCCAGCTTTGTGGGCGAAGCGTAACCGCAAGCAGGCAGAACACCAGAAACACGCCAAGGCCCGTCCACACAAACAGCGCAAAATTGGCCGCCAGCCATGCCGCGCCCGCGGCGCCCGTCACCGCCAGCACCAGCTTGCCCGCCAGGGCCGGAAGCAGCCAGTGGCAAATGTAATACACCAGGGCAAAAGGGTTGCCGTGGTTGCCAAAGCCGCCGCTGTCGCTTTGATAATACACCGGCCAGGGGTAGTTCACAAGGTCGTGCAAAACGCCGTTGCGGTTTGCGAAATCGCTGTTCTGGTAAAAATAGCCGCCCTGCCCGCCCAGAAAGCACCAGGCAAGCGCAAACACAAGCACCACAGCCAGCGCCCACACCGGCACGCAAGCCGCCTTTTCTGCAGCTGCCGCCGAAGGCTCTTTTCTGCCGGGGCGCAAGCCAAGCACCCCCGCCGCCAGCAGCGCTGCGGCCGGAATGCCCCAATACAGTTTCAGCCAGCCCAGCAAAAACACCGCCACCGGCACGGCGGCATACAACACCGCCGCAAAGCGAAGCTGCGGGTAACACATCCGCACCTGTTTTTTCGTCAGAAAAGTAACCGCACGCATTGTTCTTCCTCCACACCGCGCCGCCCGGGGCCGGCGCATTCCGCAAAGCAGCCCTGCCGCTTTGCCCGGCCGCCCGGGCTGCAGCCGGGCTCCCGGGCCCGCACACCGGGCAAAGCGGCGCATTTTGCGCTGCTTTTGCACTCCCCATTATTATAGCGGAGCGGCCATAGAAAAGGCAAGCCGTGCCCCGGCCTTCCTGGCGTTTCCCCTTTGCTTTTCCAACCGGCAGGCGCGCTGAGCACCGCTTGCCCGCCAGGGGCCGGAAAAGGGCCGGAGGCCCGGGTCTTTTGCTTTTCTTTTTGGGCAAAATATGCTATATTGTAACAGGGTTTTCTTGCGGAAAGGAGGGCTGCAGCATGCGCCGTATTTTAAAATTTCTGATGTCCCGCTCGTTCTTCTTCGGGGTCATGATTTTGCTGCAAATTGCGCTGTTTGTTGCCCTTATGGTCACATTCAGCCGTGTGGGCGGCGTGGCCTACCTGCTGATTACCATTGTGGTGGTGATGGTGATGATGGCCGTTTTGGAGCGGACGAACACCAACCCCGCCTACCGCATCATGTGGCTTTTGATTGTGGTGACGATGCCCATGTCTGGCGCGCTGTTCTACCTGTTGTGGGGCAGCCACGGCATTAAGCCGAAAAAGGCGGAAGATTTTCTGCGCATCGAGCACCGGGTTAGCAAAATTATGCGGCAGGATGAAGCCGTAACGCGCGCCTTTGGCAGCCAATACCCGGAATACCGCCCCCATATGGAATATCTGGCGTGCAACGCCGCCGCCCCGCTGTACCAAAGCACCCAGGTGGAATATTACCCCTTTGGGCAAGATTTTTTCCCCCGCTTTCTGGAAAAGCTGAAGGCGGCGCGCCATTATATCTTTATGGAATACTTTATTGTGCAGGACGGCGAGATGTGGGGCCGCACGCTGGAAATTCTGCGCCAAAAGGCAAAAGAGGGCGTGGATGTGCGCGTGCTGTACGACGGGTTTGGCTGCCTGTTCACCCTGCCCCCCAACTATGCAGAAACCCTGCGCGCGCAGGGCATTCAGTGCTTTGCCGTAAGCCCCTTCCGCTTTTCGTGGCACCCGTCCGATTATAAGCTGCTGAACCACCGCGACCACCGCAAAATCACCGTCATAGACGGCGAGGTGGGCTTTACCGGCGGCATGAACTTTGCCGACGAATATATCAACCGCAAAAAGCGCTTTGGCGTGTGGAAAGACACCGGCTTTATGCTGCAGGGGCCCGCCGTGTTCAGCCTGACGGTTACTTTTTTGAAAATGTGGGATTATGTGGCCGAAACGCGCACCCAGTATCTGGATTATTTGCCCGAAAGCGCTTACCCCGCCAGCGAGGGTTTTGTGCAGCCCTACTGCGACTCCCCGCTGGACAGCGAAAACGTGGCGGAAAACGCCTATTTCAACGTGCTGCGCCACGCACAGCACTATGTCTACCTGATGACGCCCTACCTTATTTTGGACAATGAAATGACCACCGAGCTGTGCCTTTCGGCCAAAAGCGGCGTGGACGTGCGCATCATCACGCCCGGCATTCCGGACAAGCCCTATGTGTACTATGTGACGCAAAGCTACTACCCGGAGCTTCTGCGCGCGGGCGTGCGCATCTATGAATATACACCCGGCTTTGTGCACGCAAAGATGTTTGTATCGGACGGCAAGCTGGCCATTGTGGGCAGCGCCAACACCGATTACCGCAGCTTATACCTGCACTATGAAAACTGCTGCCAGTTTTTTGGCGGGCAGATTGTAAACCGTGTCAAGGAAGATTTTGAGGCCACCATGGCCGTGTGCCACGAGGTGACTGCCGAGGATATCCGCCGTGTGCCGCTGTACAAATGGCTGGCACAGATGTTCCTGCGGCTGTTTGCACCTTTGATGTGAGGCGGCGCGGCGTGCCGCAGAAAGGGGAAACGAAATTGAAACTTGTTGTGATAGACGGCCAGGGCGGCGGCTTTGGCAGGGCCATCATTGAGGCCCTGCGCGCCAAGGGGTACACCGGCGAGGTGCTTGCCGTGGGCACAAACGCGCTTGCCACCTCGGCCATGCTGAAGGCGGGGGCCAGCGCCGGGGCCACCGGCGAAAATGCCGCCGCGGTAAACGCCGCGCGCGCCCAGGTGATTGCCGGGCCCCTGGGCCTTGTTATGGCCAACAGCATGCTGGGTGAGTGCACCCCCGCCATGGCTGCGGCCATTGCGCAAAGCCCCGCCGTCAAGGTGCTGGTGCCTGCCGCCAAATGCGGCGTGCAGGTAGCGGGCCTGGCGCCGAAGCCGCTGGGCGAATTGATAGACGATGCGGCCCAAAAAATACTGGCCCTGTTGGAACAGCAGGATGGCTGACCTGCGGCATGCCCCGCGGCGGGGCATGCCGGCAAAAAAGGCGTGCGGTTTTGCAAAACCGCACGCCCTTTTTTGCCCCGGCGCAGCAGCGCGCCGCTCAATCGTGTTTGCCGCTGTTTTTTCGAAACGCCAGGTAGCTTTCTAAAATGACCGTGGCCGCCACGGAATCCAGCACTTTTTTTCGCTTTTTACCGTATGTGCCGTTTTCGGAAAGGATGTTGGCCGCGGCAATGGTGGTTTGGCGCTCGTCCCACAATTCCACCGGAATGGGAAGGATGGCGCGCAGCGTGTCTGCCAGCTTGCGGCTTTTCTCTGCGCGGGCGCCCTCGGTGCCGTCCATGTTCTTCGGCAGGCCAATCACCACCATGCCCACGTCAAATTCCCGCGTGGCGTACACAATTTTTTCCGCCACTTTGGCAAAACTCTTTTCCTCTATGGTGCCCACCGGGCTTGCCAGAAACTCGGTGCGGTCGCAGACGGCAAGGCCGGTGCGCGCGTCGCCGTAATCTACAGCCATAATTTTCATTGCATGTTCTCCCCTTTTGGTTCGCTGTTTTCATTATAGCACAGCAAACGGCCGGCGTACAGCAAAATGGGGCATCACAGGCTGTGTTGCGTGCCCCCCTGTACACACTCTGGCACACAAAACCCCCGCGGCGGGCCCATGGGCCGCCGCGGGGGTGCCTTGTTTCATTGCAGCATGGGCAGCCCTGCCCGCCCGGCCCCGGCTAAAACGGCGCGTTGTTGTTTTCCGGGGTGCCGGTTTCCTGCAGGCGCGGGTAATCGGGCACGCAAAGGGTGCCCTGGCGCCGCGCCCAGGCGGCCACCGCGTCGTGGTAACGGATGTGGGTGTTGTTCCACCGGATGGCCGAGGCCACGAAAGACGTGTCGTTCCCACCGGAGGCCATGTAGGCGCTGGTGGCCACCGTAAATTCATCCTCGGGGCCAATGGGCGTGCCGTCTGGCAGGCACAGTGCCTGCACCTTGTGCGGGGAGGACCGGGTGTGGTCCAGCCGGGCATGAAAGCCCGAGATCAAAAGCCCCGCGTTGTTGCCAAACCGCTGCGGTGCATACACGCCCTCCATCAGCTGGTACAGCTGCCTGCCGGTGATGGTGCCGGTGTGAATTTCATCATTGAAGCCGTTCACCCGCAGTATATCGTCCATCGTCACGGGCCCGGCCTCCAGACAGCCGCCGGAGCTTGTTGCGTTCATGTAGGCCAGCTGCGTGTTGGCCCCAAAGCGCATGCAGTCGGCCAAAAAGTCGCCCAGCATGCATTCCTGCGCCAGGTGCATGGGCCACGCTTTCTCCAGCCGGGCCAGCGGCTGTGTAAGGTAGGCCTCAAACGGGGCAAGCACCTTTTGCGCATAGGCGGCCATAGCGGTTCCGCTGGCCTGGATGAACGGCGTGTGCAGCACTTCGCAGCTGCGCGCCGTAATGCGGCGCGCCTGCCGGTTGAACACAAGGCGGATATGCCCCAGGCTTACGCCGCCAAAGCCCGCCTTCACCACGCAGGTGCCGTTTTGCACTGCGGCATAGTCACCCGGGATATGCCCGCCAATGCACACGTCCACGCCCGGCATGCTGCCCAGCAAGGTGTGCATTTCGCCGCTGATGGCGCCGTTTTCCTCCACATAGAAGGGCATGTGCGTCAGGGCCACCACAACCTCTGCGCCCTCGGCGCGCATCTGCGGCACCCAGCGGTGGGCCGCCTGGGCCGCAGGCGCCATTTCAAACGCCTCAAACGCGCTTTTTTCCACCATATAGGGCGTATATTCTGTGGTGAGGCCCAAAACGCCTATCTTTACGCCCTGGCGCTCCAAAATGGTGTACGGGGCCGTGCCGGCTATGGGCGCACCATCTTTTTTGTGCACGTTGGCGCACAGAACAGGAAATTCGCAGCCCGCAATGCAGTCTTCCAAAAATTGGGGGCCGCGGTCGAACTCATGGTTGCCCAGCACCATGGCGTCCGTCCTTAAAAGGTTCATGGCGCCCACAATGGGCTGGCCGCCCCACAGGTTGGCCGAAAACTCATCCCCGGCGCTGAGCAAAAGCGTGCCGCCCGGGTTTTGGGCGCGAAGGCGTTCCACCTCGGCGGCAAAGGCGGCAATGCCGGGGCTATCCGGCGTTTTGCGCAGCCTGCCGGAAAAATCTGCATGGCAGAGGATGTCCAGCACAATCTCCATAGCCCGCTCACCCCTTCAGGCCGCCGCGCGACACGCCGGTGACGATGCTTTTGCGGCAGAAGATGAACAGAATAATCATGGGCACCACCACAATGGTGGCGGCGGCCATCAGCCGCTCGTACCGGATGCCGCTGGACGTCATGAAGGCATACAGGCCAAACGGAAGCGTGCGCACCTCGGTGCTGTTGGTAACCAGCACCGACCACAAAAATGAGTTCCAGCAGGTGATGGCGTTCAGCAGGCCGATGGTGACCAGCGCCGGTTTGGCAATGGGCACCATGATGCGCCACAGGTAGGTCCAGTTGCCTGCGCCGTCCACCCGCGCAGAGTAATACAGGCTGTCTGGCACAGATAAAAAGAAGTTGCGCAGGATGTATGTGTAAAAAATGCTTGTGGTAAACGGAATAATCAGCGCGGCCAGTGTGTCAATAAGCCCCATCTTTACAATGGTGGAGTAGTTGGTGATGATAAGCATCTCGAACGGCACCATCATCATGGAAAGCGTAAGCGAAAACAACAGGTCCCGCCCGGGAAATTTGAGCCGCGAAAAGGCGAATGCCGCCAGAATGGTGGTGAACATGGTGGTGGCCACACAGGCCACCGTCACAATAACCGAGTTGACAAAATAAATTCCGAACGGCGCCTTGGAAAATGCAAAGGTATAGTTTTCAAACACGGGCTCGGCAGGCCAGAACGTGGGCGGCATGGTGTTCACCTCTGCGGCCGTTTTCACCGAGGAAAGCAGCATCCAAAAGAAGGGAAACACCATAATCAGCGCACCAAGGGCAAGCAGTGTGTATAAAATAATCCGTTTCAGCACCTTCATCAGCTTCACCTCAGTAATTCTTCCATTTGCGCTGCACAAACAGCTGCAGCACCGTCAGCACAAGCACAATGGCAAACAGCACAACGGCGCTTGCCGCCGCGGGGCCCAGCTCCCACTTTGTATAAAACATATCGTACAGGTAGTACACCACCGTATACAGCGAATATGCCGAGCCGGGGTTGCCGTTGAACAGAGGGAACAGCTCGGTAAACACCTTGGAGGCCGTGATGGTGTTCACAATCAGCGTCAGGCCAATGGTGGGCGCCAGCAGCGGCACCGTAATGCGCAAAAAGATGCGCGCCTGCTTTGCGCCGTCCACCCGCGCAGCCGTGTAATACTGCCGGTCGATGTTCTGATAGCCGGACAAAAGCAGAATGGTGGTGAACGGCAGCATATTCCAAATGCCGTAAAGAATCAGTGCGGCCAGGTTGTACTTCGGGTCGTTGAGCCAGTTGATGGCCTCCACCCCGAAGAACGACAAAAAGTAATTGATGAGGCCGTAGTCATAGTTGAACATCCACTTCCACACCAGGCCCACCGCCGTAATGGAGGTGACCATGGGCAGAAAATAACACGTCTGGAACAGGCCCTTCAGGCGGATATTGGCGTTCAGCATAGAGGCGATGCCCAGCGAGATGGCCGTGGACACCGGCACCACAAACACAACGTACAGCGCCGTGTTGCGCAGGCCGTTCAAAAAATTGGGGTCAGCCAGTATTTTGCGGTAATTCTCTACCCCAAAGCCGTCAAACGCGCCTGTCATCATGTTGTAGTCATTCTGAAACGAAATCAGAAACACATTGATAAACGGATATACCACAAACACGGCCAGCCCAATTAAGAAGGGCAGCAGGTAAGCGGCCGGTTCCCACAGGCTTTTCAGCCCGGGCGCGCCCTGCGCGCCGTCTTTCTTTCTTTTCATGCAAACCGCTCCCCCGTTTGTGCGTCAAACAGGAACACGCCTTTCTGCCCCAGGGTGATGGAAAGGCAGTCGCCCTCCCGAATGACTTCGTTGCCGGGCACAAAGCCTCGCATCTGCTGGGCCTGGCCCACCTGCAAAAGCACAAGCTCGTCTTTGCCAATGGAATAGCGTTCTTTTACTTCCGCTTTCAGGCTGGCGCCGCCCTGCCCCGCCAGGCAGATGCTTTCGGCGCGCACAGCCAGCACAACGGCCGTTCCGTCCGCCGGGGCCTGTTTCAACGGCAAAGAAAGCGAAATATCGCTGCCATCCAGCAAAATTTTGCCGCCGCGCATGGTGGCGCTGAGCTTGTTGATGGGCGGCGTGCCCAGAAAATCGGCCGCAAACAGGTTGACGGGCTCGTCGTACAGCTCGCGCGCGGTGGCGCGCTGCTGCAGCACGCCCTCGCGCAGCAGCACCACCTGGTCGGCAATGCTGCTGGCCTCTTCCTGGTCGTGTGTGACAAAGATGGTGGTGATGCCCGCCTCGCGCTGGATGCGCCGGATTTCTTCGCGCATCTCTACCCGAAGCTTTGCGTCCAGGTTGCTCAGCGGCTCGTCCAGCAAAAGCACCTGCGGCTCTTTTGCCAGCGCGCGGGCAATGGCCACGCGCTGCTGCTGGCCGCCGGAAAGCTGCGCCGGCTTGCGGTTCAAGTAAGGGGTGATATGCACCATATCCGCCAGCTGCCTGGCGCGCTCCAGGCGCTCTTTTTTCGGGATATGGCGAATCTCCATCGGAAAACAGATGTTCTGCAGCGCCGTCATGTGCGGGTACAGCGCATAATTCTGAAACACAAGGCCCACCCCGCGCTTTTCCGGCGGCAGGGGGGTGACGTCTTTTTCGTCAAACAAAACGCGGCCCGCAGACACCGGCAGAATGCCGGATATCATATTCAGTACGGTGGATTTTCCGCAGCCGGACGGCCCCAGCAGCGCGGTGAGCTTGCCGCTCTCCAGCGTGACACACAGGTCGTTGACGGCTACGGTGTCACCGAACCGCTTTGTGAGATGCTCTAACGTGATTTGCATTGGCTTCACCTCAAAATCTCTTCGATGGGCCTGCCATCGATCTGTTCCATCTGCAGCCCCAGCATGCGTGCCATGGTGGGCGCCTCGTCCACCATGGAGCGGTGGCCCGGCACCACGCCCGGCTTCACCGCGGGGCCCCAGGCGAAGAAGGTGGTCACCTGCTCGCGGCGCGGGGTGCCGCCGTGCGTGGCCGCGCCTATTTTGTGGTCGCCCGGCATGCGCGAGCCCCAGCAAAGCTCGCCGGCAGCGTCCTCCCCGAACGAGATGGGCAGCGCGCTTTCAATGACGAAATCGAAGGGCCCGTACGCGCCAAATGCCTCTTTGGCCTGTTTCGCGTCCATCACGGTGCTCAGCTGAATCTCCTTGTCCTCTTTCAGGCTCTCCAGCAGCGCGCGCACCTTCTGCATCAGGGCGGCATCCTGCGGGTCCCGCACTTCAATCAGCCCGGCAAGGCCCGTGGAATGGCAGAACGCGTCAAAGTGGGTGATATTGCCCTGGCTGTCTGCCTGCAGCAGGCCGTGTTTTTTGAACAGCACGTTCATCAGCAGCACATCGCGGATGTCCGTCTGCCCATGGTCGCCCAGCACCACAACGTTGGTCTGTTCCAGCGTTCCCTTGCGCCGCAGGCACTCCAGAAGGGCGCCCAGCTCTTCGTCATGCCTGCGCAGCTGCACCTTGGTGTTCTGGTGGAACACGCCGTAGGTGTGGCGCACAGAGTCCAAATCGCACATTTTCACCAGCATGATGTCCGGCTGCTCAAAATCTTCCAGAATATCCAGCGCAAGCGCCATGGTGTAAAGGTCCAGGCTGCGGTCTGGCCCTTTCAAAAAGCGCCCGTGCTTATAGAAATAGCGCTGCATCAAATTTTCGGTGGCCGTGCCGGCAAGGTATTGTTCCGGCTCATAGCCGTCGTAGTGGTACGGCACAATCATCGGCATGTTCATGTCGTAATCTGCCCCGCCGGAGACAGGCCAGCTCAGCGAGCACACCGTCATGCCGTGCGCATGGGCCACGTCCAGCAGGGTGGGCGCCTTTACGTCCTGTTTCATGCAGTGCCAGGGCGCATTGCTTTGCCCGCCGCGCCGCAGCACCTCGTTGTGCAGAATGCCGTGGCGGCCGGCGTAGACGCCGGTGAGGATGGATGTATGGCAGGTGTAGGTAAGCGCCGGGAACACCGGGTCTATCTGTTCCACCAGCGCCCCCTCCCGCAGCAGTTTGCCGAAATGGGGCAGCGTTTTCATGTAGGCGACATCGGACGCACACAGCGCATCGATGCAGAACACCAGAAGCTTAGGCATGTTGGGCCTCCTTCTCCGTCAGCGTGTGGTCTTTTAAAATGTAAGTTCGGTACAGTTCCGGCAAAAGCTGCCTGCCATGGTTGGGCAGCAGCCGCTCCGGGTTATAGGAATGGCACGGAATCAGCACGTGCGGGTCTACCTCGTCCACAAAATACTTCACCTGACAGGGGTAGCCGTGGCCGAAGTAATTTTCGCAGAAGAAGGTTACATATTCAAACCCGGCGCGCTGCACAATGCGGCGCAGGTTGGCATATGCCGGGTCAAACTCGCCAATGGGCGTGCCGTCTGCATGCAGGTAGGCGGCGCCCTGGCTGGGAAGGCTGAGCAGCTCTAGAATATGCGGGTAGCTGTTTTGCAGCATATAGCCGGCCGGGTTGGCCCAAATATCCGCGCGCTGCACAAATTTGGCATGGGCGGCAAGCTCTTTCAGCCAGGCGGGCCACTGCTTGCGCGGCCCGCTGTAGGGCAGCGTGTCGGGCAAATAGACAAACGGCTCTATCTGGAAGAACTTCCACACAATATAGGCGGCGTCCGGCTCGAACACACACGCGCGCTTGGTGGCGGCAGCCCATGCCAGAAACTTTTCGGCGTCTTCCATCTCGCGCTGGTAATAGTTGAACACGCACAGGCCGCTGCGCCCCTTGATGTGCTCAAACAGGCCATCGTAATATTCCCGCTCGCTCAGCATGCCCTGCGGCACTTCCGGCGACGGGCGCACAGCGGACGCCTCCATGGTGGGGTACATCAGTTTCATCACGCTGTCCATAAACGAGGTGCAGTCGCACAGCAGCACATCCACTTCCTGCTGTTTTAAAAATTCCATCTGGCGCAGCGTCTTTTCCGCCTCGGTGCCGTGCAGGCATAAATCGCCCGTCCAGTGGACAGTGCCGTCCGGCGTGCGGATAAAAAAGGCAAAGTCGTAATAGCTTTTCGCCTTGCACAGAATGGGCAGCACTTCAATGGCGCCCACGTGCACGGGCTGGCCCGGCACAATGTCGCAGTAGGTGCGCTGCAGCGTCTCTACGCCCTGCCCGGTGGCTTCCAGCGCGCGCTCGATGCATTGGGCGTTGTGGTGCAGGTACACCGGCACCTGCGGCGCAATCATGCCCATAAACGCCATGTGGTCCAAATGAAGGTGCGTGATGAAGACAGCGGTGTTCAATTGGCTTTCTTCCGCGCTTTCCAAAGGGTCATCCCCCAGGTCTTGCCTGCGGTAGATGCCCTCGATGCGCGGAAGGATGCCCAGCCGCAGCTTATCGCGCACCCAGTTTTTATCCCTGGGCCGGACGGTGCCGTCAAACACGTCGGTGGCCGGGTCGTACGCCAGGCCGCATTCAAAAATCACGCGGTCATTTCCGTAGGTGATGGCCATGTTGACGCCGCCAATGGTGTGAAGGCCTGAATACATCACAAATTCTGTCTGCCTGTTTCCCATTTCTTTTCCTCCCGTCCGGCCCAGGCGGCCGTTTATTGCCAGAGTGCCTGCCTGTCAGGCCGCTGCAAGGGCGTTGTTGCTGGCCGTGATAAAGGTGTCGTAGGCCGTGTCCACATCCGAAAGGCCCAGCGAAACGTTCTGCACCATCTTGTCAATCTCGGTGCGCACGTCTGCCGCGCCGGGAATGCTGGGCAGCATGCCGGTATAATCAATTTCTTCCGTCAGCGCTTTGATGGCGGCATCCGTCTGCACAAATTCCTGGAAGCGCTCGTTCTCGCGCGCCTCGGCAAACACCGGCACTGCGCCGAACACAATGGCCCAATCCACCACCACTTCTTCCGAAGAGAAGTGTTTCATAAACAGGTAGGCGCCGCGGGCGTGGGCTTCATCCTTGCTCAGGCACACATAGTTGCTGGCCCACTGGGAGATGTATTTCACAGGCCCTTCCTGCGGGATGGGCACGCAGCCCAGCTCAAAGGCGTCGCCAATGGCCGCCTGCACATAGCTGATGCCCGCGCTGGAACCAATGTAGGACGCCACAGCCTGGCTGCCGAAGGGGTTGGAGAAGTACTGGTCTTCCCCCACCAGGCGGAAATAGCCCGCCTGCACGCCGTCGGCAAACCACTGCAGCTTCTCTTTGCCAATGGTCTCGTCAATGTCCATCGTCTTGGCCTCTGCGTCAATATAGCCGCTGCCCGCCTGGCGGATGAGGCACTGATAAGTGTCGGTGACAGAGTCTGTGCCAAAGCCGGGAATGCCCTCGTTTTCATAAATTACTTTGCTGGCCTCTTCCACGTCTGTCCATGTCTGGGGCGCTTCCAGGCCGTATTTGTCGAACATCGTCTTGTTGTAGAACAGCACTTCCCCTGTGGCGGTGATGGGGAACAGGTAGATGGAATCTTCCCCCCACTGTGTAATTTCCTCATACATGCCCGCAGACATGCTCTCTTTGAAATTGGGCACGCCAATCTCCGGGTCATTGATATAGGGGGCAAGGTCTACCAGAAGGTTTTCTTCCATATAGTTGATGGCGTCCGAGGGGAACATGGTCACCATATCCGGGCCCGTGCCGTTGCGCACAGCCTGCATCAGCTTGGCGTCAAACTCGCTGTACGGCTGCTGCTCGGCCACCACCTCATATTCGTCCTGCGAGGCGTTGAAGGAATCTACCACTTTCAGCAGCGCTTCTTCGTGCGCGTCTGTATAGGTGTGCCACAGCACAATCTGCGTTTTTTCGCCGCTGGCCTGGCTTTGTGCACTGCCGGCAGCACTGGACGTCTGTTGCCCGCCGCAACCGGCAAGCAGCATCATCAGCATGGCAGCCGAAAGCAAAAGCGAAAGAATGCGTTTTCTACTCATTTTTCCTACCTCCTGAATTCAAATGGCCTCTTATTTTCGGGCGCGGTGTGCGCCCTATCTTAAAGACTCGCAAGATAAGCACACAGTTCCTGCAAGGTCCTTAATTCCACATCGCAGTGCGGGCGGCGGATATGCGGGTATGGGTTCAGCCACACGGTTTTTCCGCCCAGCGCCGCAACCGGCATCAGGTCGTTAAACGCGTTGTCCCCAATGGAGACCACGGCCTGCGGCCGCGCGGCGGCCTCGGGCACGGCCCGGTGAAGGTTGCGAATCATATCTGCGGGTTTGTTTGCGCTGCAGCACAGCACCGGAAACGTGTGAGCCATGCCCAACTGCTTCAAAAATTCCTCCACGGTGTTCTGGTAGGAATTGCTGAGCAGCACCACACGCCGCCGCATGGCCAGCCGCCGAATCTCTTCCGCCAGCGCCGGGCAGCCCTCAATGCCGTCCTGCTCCATCTTTTGGCGCGTGCGCCGGAATACGGCTTCGTTTCGCGCGCCCTCCAACAGGCCCAGCGCTTTGCCAATTAAAATCACCACGGCCCAGGCGTCCCCCAGGTAAAGAATATCCTGCCGCAGCAGCGCCTCTTGATAGGCCAGCGGTGGGCACAGGCACTGTTCCAGCGCGCAGAAAAACGCTTCCGGCGTTTGGCAGGCAAGCCTTTTGGGGCTGTAAAAGCAGTTCATTTGCAGCCGCCTGCCGGCATACACCTGTTCTGCAAATTCCACCAGCTGCGTGTGCCAGCCTTCGTAACGGGTGCCCTCTACCAGAAAATGCAGGTAGTCGCGGTGGAACACCGTGTTTTGGTAAACGGTTCCATCCAAATCGAACACCACGGTTTCGATGTCGTTTTTCATGTTCACCTCCTACAGAAGGGCTTATGGCTTTTTTGCGCCCGGGCCGCACGCCCCTCTCTGAATTCATCATAACATGTTCCCCTTCGGAAAAAATTCATGATTGCAGAAAAATATTTCCCGGCCGCGCTGCCGCCCCAAAAAGCAGAAAAAAGCTCTGCGGAGAGGGCCGCTCCACAGAGCTTTTTCTTTTTCTTCAAGAGCATGTTTCAAAATAGCTGCCCAGCAGCTCTTCAAACGCCAGAATCACCTTGCCAAAAAAGGAATTGGGCACTTCGCCAATCAGCGCCTGTTTGGACGCATTGATGATAAAAACAATGTCTGAAAGGCTGGCCAGCGTGGAATCTTCCCTTCTTGTGAAAGAAACCACCTGAAACCCGTGCTCTTTGGCCTGCTGCACGTCGTGCAGCACCATATCCGTCTCCCCACTTTGCGAAATGGCAATGATGAACGAGGGCTCGATATTGGTAACCATTCTTCCGTCGGCGCTGCGGCGGAACAGCATGTAATCGTAAAAATGCACCCGGTTGAACACCATAAAGCCGCATACACCAAGGCGCTGGACGATATAATCGGCCACAAAGTCGGCAAAGCCAGCCCCCACCACAAAGAGCTTTTGGTCGTGATGCGCGCCCAGCAGCCCGCAGAACCTGGCCATGGCCGCCTCGTCGTAATTATCCACCAGCCCCTGCAGCGCCGTCTGCAGCGCCTGGGGCGCGCCCTCGCTTACGCGCTGCGACAAACTGTAAAAAAGCTCGCTGTAGCCGCCAAACCCCAGGCGCTTGCAAAGCTTCATGATAAAGGAAGTGGACACAAAGTTTTCATCGGCAATTTGCTGGATGCCAACCCTGCGCGCGCCGTTTTCAATGTGCTTGACAATGCTTACAATAACCCTGTGTTCTTCTTCCGTCAGTTGGTTTGTAAAAAGATAATATTTGTTGCTCATCTGCCCCCATGCCTACCGAATCCAATCATTTGCAAAACCAATAATTTTCTCTAATTTTATTATATCTTCCGGCATGCCAAAAAGCAAAGAT
>UREN01000012.1 GCA_900546885.1 uncultured Oscillospiraceae bacterium | reverse complement strand
CCACGCCACAACGGTAAAGTGGAGCGTAGTCACCGCGAGGATCAGAAGCGCTTCTATTCCTGCCATAGTTTTTACTCCCTGGATGACTTCACCAGGCAGCTCGCTGTCCACAACCGCCGCTCCAACAACTTACCTATGAGGCCCTTAAACTACTGCACTCCTTCCCAGTTCGCCGTCCAATATGTTTGACAAACCTACATTTGCAGAAATTTCGCATTTCAGATGCGGGTATCCAGCAGCTGGGCATACTGGCGGTAAAAGGCCTCAAAATGCCCTTCGTCCAATGCGGTTCGAATTTTTTCCATCAGGGTGTTGTAGAAATACAGATTATGTGTGACAGCAAGGCGCATGCCCAACATCTCATCGGCTTTGAACAGGTGGCGCAGGTAGGCTTTTGAGAAGTTCCGGCAGCATTCGCAGCCGCAGGTTTCGTCCAGCGGGCTTTCATCCAGCTCATATTTGGCGTTTTTGATATTCACAATGCCGTTCCAGGTGAACAGGTGGCCATGCCTTGCATTGCGGCTGGGCATGACGCAGTCAAACAAATCCACCCCGCGGTATACAGCCTCCAGAATATTTCCCGGTGTGCCCACCCCCATCAGATAACGGATTTTATCCTTGGGCATGTATTCCTCTACCAAGCTGATCACACGGTACATCTCTTCCTTTGGCTCCCCCACCGCCAGGCCGCCGATGGCATAGCCGTCCAAATCGAGCTCTCGGATCTGCTTCATGTGTTCAACGCGCAGGTCATCATAACAGCATCCCTGGTTGATGCCAAACAGCATCTGATGCGGGTTGATTGCAATTCCTTCCCGCTTCAGGCGGTTCAGCTCTGCCTTGCAGCGCGCCAGCCAGCGCACGGTTCTGGCACAGGAATTTTTGGCATACCGGTATTCTGCCGGGTTTTCCATGCATTCATCAAACGCCATTGCGATGGTGCTGCCCAGGTTGGCCTGGATGCGCATGCTTTCCTCCGGCCCCATAAAAATGCGGTGGCCGTCCAGATGGGACGCAAAGGTAACGCCTTCCTCTGTGATTTTCCGCAATTTGGACAGGCTGAACACCTGAAACCCGCCGGAATCTGTCAGAATAGGCCCGTCCCACCGGGTAAAGCGGTGCAGGCCGCCCAGCTTTGCCACGTTTTCGTCGCCCGGCCTCAAATGCAAATGATAGGTGTTGCACAGCATCACCTGGCAATGGTTTTCTTTTAAATCAAACGCCGAAAGACCGCCTTTGATAGCGCCTGCGGTGGCCACATTCATAAAGGCAGGCGTCTGCACCATGCCATGCACTGTTTCAAAACTGGCACGCCTTGCCTTCCCTTCTGTTTTAAGCAATCGATACATCCGGCCCATCCTTTTCCATCAGCAATCTGTTTCGCCTGTTCAAAAAACGAGCGGTGCCGGGAACAGCCCCTGCACCGCTTTTCTTATTATAAGGGCTGAAACGCGCAAAGTCAACCCGTTGCCCCGGCAAAAGCCGGGCGGCTAAACAAAAGCAACCCGGGCGCCCGGCCCACTTTTGCCAAAGCGTTCACAAAATCAGCATCGCATCACCAAAGCTGAAAAAGCGGTATTGCTCTTTTACTGCTTCGGCATATGCGCGCATGGTGCGCTCGTAACCATAGAAAGCGCTTACCAACATGATAAGCGTAGATTCCGGCAGATGAAAATTGGTGATAAGGCCGTCCAATACGCGGAAAGAAAAACCGGGGTAAATGAAAATGTCGGTGTCCCCGCTGCAGGCCCGAATTTCGCCATAGCGGGCCGCTGCAGCCTCTAACGTGCGGCAGCTGGTGGTGCCCACGGCAATCACCCGGTGCCCGGCCGCCTTGGTGCTTCGAATGGCCTGGGCCGTCTCTTCACTGATAGAGTACCATTCGCTGTGCATTTTATGGGCCAGAATATTATCTTCCTTCACAGGCCGGAATGTGCCTAGCCCAACGTGCAGCGTCACTTCGGCAAACTGGATTCCTGCCTGCTTCAGGCGCTGCATCAGCTCCGGCGTGAAATGCAGGCCCGCTGTGGGCGCGGCGGCGCTGCCCAGCTCTTTGGCATACACTGTCTGATATTGAGAGTTATCTTCCAGTTGCTTGCGAATGTATGGCGGCAAGGGCATCCTTCCAAACGCATCCAGCTTTTCATACAAAGTTTGCGTGTCGTAAAAAAAGCGAACCAGCTTGTTGCCGTCCTCTTCGCTGGTGTGCTCAATTTGCGCTTTCAGCGTGCCGTCGCCGAACACCACCTGCGCACCGGTTTTCAGACGCTTGCCGGGCTTTGCCAGGCATTCCCACACGTCCCCGCTCACCTGGCGCAGCAATAAAAGCTCACACACTGCGCCGGTGGGCTCTTTATGGCCGATAAGGCGGGCAGGCAGCACTTTGGAATTGTTGATAACCAGCAGGTCGCCCGCCTGTAAAAGCGCGGGCAGGTCGTGAAACACGCGGTGTTCTATTGTGTCTGTGCCGCGCGCAAGGCACATCAGCCTGGCGGCGTCCCGCGGCTCGCACGGCTCCTGCGCAATCAAACCCTGCGGCAACTCAAAGAAAAAGTCACTTTTCTGCATCATTTCAAGCCCTCACATTGACAGCAGATATCCCGGAATGGTAAACTGTTAATAATTTAAAAATCGCGCTTTTTCGCGGCATGTGCAGCAAACAGTGTTTCTATTATATTGCAAAGAAAGCGGGTTTTCAACCCGGCTTTTTTGTTTTACAAGGGCTTTTCAGTGGGAAATCAAAAGGAACGGCCCCCTGCCCTTTCGCATAGGATGGGGAAGCCGCGGCAAGAAAGGACGTTTTGGAAATGGGAATGAAAGAATATCGTGTGGGGGTTGTGGGGGCCACCGGTATGGTGGGCCAGCGCTTTGTAAGCCTTTTGGCGCATCATCCCTGGTTCAGGCTGACGGTTGTGGCCGCCTCTGCCCGCTCTGCAGGCAAGACGTACGAGCAGGCCGTGGGCGGGCGCTGGGCTATGCCGGGCCCAATGCCCGAAGCGGCAAAGAACCTTATTGTGCGTGATGCAGCAGACGTGCAAAGCGTTGTGCAGGATGTAGATTTTGTGTTCTGCGCTGTCGACATGAAAAAGGAAGAGATCCGCGCGCTGGAAGAGGCATATGCCCGGGCCGAATGCCCTGTGGTATCGAACAACAGCGCACACCGCTTTACCCCGGATGTGCCCATGGTGGTGCCCGAAATCAATGCCGGGCACATTGAGGTCATCCCCTTTCAGCGCCGCCGCCTTGGCACCAAACGCGGGTTCATTGCGGTGAAATCCAATTGCTCGCTGCAAAGCTATGTGCCTGCGCTTCACCCGCTGATGGAACCGTTTGGCGTAGAAAAATGCCTTGTGTGCACCTATCAGGCCATTTCCGGTGCGGGCAAAACGTTTGCCACATGGCCAGAGATGGTGGATAATTGCATCCCTTATATTGGCGGCGAAGAGGAAAAAAGCGAACAGGAGCCCCTGAAGCTGTGGGGCCACATAGAGAATGGCGTCATTGTGCCGGCCAGCGCCCCCTCAATTACGGCGCAGTGCTTCCGTGTGGCATGTTCTGACGGGCACATGGCTGCCGTATTTGCCAGTTTTAAACGCAAACCAAGCGAGGCGGAGATCAAACGCGCCTGGGCAGAATTTTCAGGCCCTGCGCAAGAGCTGGCCCTGCCCAGCGCGCCCAAACAGTTTATTCACTATTTTGAACAGGCGGACCGTCCTCAAACGAAGCTGGACCGCGAGACAGAAAACGGCATGGCCGTTTGTGTGGGCCGCCTGCGGCCCGATACACAGTATGATTATAAGTTTGTGTGCCTTTCGCACAACACGCTGCGCGGCGCTGCCGGCGGTGCGGTGCTGCTGGCCGAGCTTTTGGCCGCAAAGGGCTATTTTGCCTGATAGCTTCGTTTCCCGGCGCTTCGCAGAAAGCGGGGGATATTTTGAAACAACCTGTCTTCCGGGGGTGCGGCACAGCCCTTGTGACGCCCATGTACCCGGACGGACGTGTAAATTATTCCGCGCTCAGGCAGTTGATTGAATACCAAATTCAACATGGTGCCGACGCCCTTATCCTGTGCGGTACCACCGGCGAGGCTCCCAGCCTGGACGATAAAGAGCACCTTTTGGTGTTTGCCTTTGCGCGCGAGGCAATTGCAGGGCGTGTGCCATTCATTGCCGGCACCGGCTCGAACGATACGCGCCACGCCGTTGCCATGTCGCTGGAGGCAAAACAGTGCGGTGCAGATGCCCTGCTGCTGGTGACGCCTTACTATAATAAAACCAACCAGGCCGGCCTTGTGCGCCACTACACTGCCATAGCAGATGCTGCGGGGCTGCCGGTGATTGTGTACAATGTGCCCTCCCGCACCGGAATGAACATTTTGCCGGAAACCTACCGTGAACTTTCCAGGCACCCGCTGATTGTGGGCGCCAAAGAGGCCGGCGGCAGCCTTGCCGCGGCAGAAAAGACCAGGCTGCTGTGTGGCGACGCGCTTTTTCTGTACGCCGGAAACGACGACCAAATTGTGCCCATGCTGTCTATTGGGGCTGTGGGCGCCATCAGCGTGCTGGCAAACCTTGTGCCGCGGGCCGTGCATGAAATGTGCAGCCTGTATGCGTGTGGCAAGCAAACGGAAAGTTTGCGCCTGCAGCTTCACTATCTGCCATTGATAGAAGCGCTTTTTGCCGACGTGAGCCCCATTGCCGTGAAGGCCGCGCTGGAACAGATGGGCGTGCCTGTGGGCCCGTGCCGCATGCCGCTGGGTGAGCTGGATGATGCCAAGCGCGAAATGCTATATGAAGCGCTGGAAAAAGCCGGGCTTTTGGAGAGGGCCGTATGACGCGTGTGCTGCTGCTGGGGGCTGCAGGCCGGATGGGGTGCGCCGTGCAAAGCGCGGCACAGGCAATGCCTGATATAACCATAGTGGCTGGCGTGGACCGCGCCCCCTTCAAGGGTTCTGCCCTCCCTGTTTTTCACGGGCTTTCGGCCTGCGGCATTCCGGCAGATGTGCTGGTTGAATTTTCTTCGCCGCAGGCGGTGGCCGCAGCTCTTCCCATATGCATAGAGCGCGGCCTGCCCTGTGTGTTGTGCACCACCGGGCTGTCGCCTGCCCAGCAGGCCGCTGTGGAAGAGGCCAGCGCCCAGATTCCGGTTTTTCAAAGCGCAAACATGTCGCTGGGTGTTGCCGTGCTGGCCCGTGCAGCCCGCCTTGCGGCAAAACTGTTGCCCCCCGGGTGTGACATTGAGATTATTGAAAAACACCACCGTGGCAAGCGGGACGCCCCCAGCGGCACCGCGCTGCAACTGGCCCATGCCGTGGGCGGGGCTTTTCCGCCTGCTGCCCTCTTGTTCGGGCGGGGGCCTGCCAGCGGCCCCCGCGGGCGGGAAATTGGCATTCATGCTGTAAGAGGCGGCGGCATTGTGGGCGAGCATGAAATTCTCTTTTGCTGTGAGCATGAGACACTTTCCTTTTCCCACAGTGCGCTTTCCCGCATCGGGTTTGCACAGGGGGCCCTTGCGGCCGCTGCCTGGCTCACCCGTCAAAACCATGGCCTGTATACGATGGAGGATATGTTAGATGACATCCAGGAATTCAAAAAAACGCCGTAAACCCCGTGCTGCCGTTGTGGTGCTGTGGCTTTTGTGTGCCGTGTGTGCGGGCGCTTTGGCGGCGCTGTGCTGGCATATGTTTGCACCCCAAACCCTGGCAGAAAGCACTGCGCTGCCCGCTTCCACGGTTTCTGCCCAGCCCACGCCGCAGCCTCAGCCGCAGGTGACGCAGCTGCGCGTCTCTGCCACCGGGGATAACCTCATACACGACGGCCTCTACCTTCAGGCGCAAAAGCGCGCGGGCGGCAGCGGGTACGACTTTACCGCTTTGTACGAGCACGTCGCCCCGTTTTATCAGGGGTTTGACATCAACTGGATCAACCAGGAAACACTGGTTACAGACGAGTTCCCGCCATCTTCTTACCCCATGTTCTGCACCCCGGCCGCACTGGGCCAGCACATGTATGACATTGGCATGCGGGTGGTGGCCATGTCCAACAACCATGCCTATGACAAAGGGGCCGAAGGCATTGCCGCCACCCGCCGCTTTTGGGCCTCCATGCCGGACGATGTGGTGACCACCGGCCTGTGGGAGGGCGAAGCAGACTATGCGCGCATCCCCATTCAGGAACAGGACGGCGTAAAAATAGCCTGGCTGGCCTATACGGAATCGACCAACGGCCTGCCCACGCCTCAGGGGGCCGAGGCCAATATTATTTACACCTCGCAGGAGGATGTCATTCAGCACCAGATTGAACTGGCCCGCCAGCAGGCGGACGTGGTAGCGGTTGGTGTGCACTGGGGGACGGAAAACAGCCATGTGGTAAACGATGCCCAGCGCGCGCTGGCGCAAAAAATGGCAGATTGGGGCGCAGATATCATCATTGGCACACACCCGCATGTGGTTCAGGCCATTGAAACGCTGGCAAGCGCAGATGGCCGTCAGGTGCCTGTGGCCTATTCTCTGGGCAATTTTGTATCTACCCAAGTTCAGGCAGATAACCTGATTGGCATCATTCTCACGTTTGATATCACCAAGACAACACAGCCGGATGGGGCCAGCCAGACCGTTGTGGATCATGTAAAGGCTGTCCCCGTGGTGATGCACTATGACGCGGGCTTTGCCAATGCGCGTGTGTATCTGCTTCAAGATTACACCAATGAGCTTGCTGCCGCCCATGGCTGCCATGCCAACAATGCAGTGTTTACCCGCGCGTATATAGAACAGGTGCTGCAGGAAAACATCAGCGAGGAATATTTGCAGCTTGGCTGATGGCTGCCCGCACATCCGAGAAACATCGGCGTGCCCTGTGCTGTATCCTGGTGGAAAGAGGGGGTTTATGGAATATCTGGATATTCGCACCCGTGACGGCCGGCTGGCAGGGCGCAGTGTGCCCAGAGGCACAAAGCTTAAAAAGGGCGAATACTTTCTTGCCGTTGCCGTTGTGGTGCGGGCGGGTGAAAAATGGCTGGTCACCCGGCGCGCACCGGGCAAGACGGCGCCCCTTTTGTGGGAATTTCCGGGCGGCGGCGTGCAGGCAGGGGAAAAAAGCGAAGAGGCCGCCCGGCGTGAGCTGCAAGAAGAAACAGGCCTCTGTCCGCCGCCCGCGGCATTTTGCCGCAAAGGGCGCCTGGCCTTTCCCGAAAAAAACATGTTGATGGATATATACGAGGTGCAGGTGCCTGGCCTTGTTCCCGGCGCGCTTTGCCTGCAGGCGGAAGAAGTGTGCGATGCGCGCCTGCTTACCGGGCAGGAGCTGGACGCCTTCCCAGACAAGCTGCCTTCCATTGGGCGCATCCTTACAGAATTATATCAAAGCCCCGGGCTCGGCTAACCGAGCCCGGGGCTTTCCCTTTTGTTTCAAAATTGCTTCTTACTCTACTGTAATTTTGTGATATACCTTTTTGCCCTTTTTTATCACAATGCCTTTTGCCAGGGCCCCGGCGGCCAGGGTTGTGGTGGGGTTGGCCACTTTCTCCCCGTCCAGCGAGATGCCACCCTGCTGGATCAGACGGCGCGCTTCCCCCTTGCTGGAGGCCAGGCCGCAGGCCACAAGGGCATCCAGAATGCTGAGCGAACCGGCCTGCAAATCGCTTGCTTTCAAAACAGTGGCGGGCATATTCTCGGCATCGGCCACGCCGCCAAACAGGCTTTTGGCCGTCGCCTGCGCTTTTTCGGCGGCCTGCTCGCCGTGCACCATTTTCGTCAGTTCGAAGGCGAGAATCTCTTTGGCACGGTTCAGCTGTTCTCCCTGCCAGGCGTCCATCTCGTCAATCTGCTCCAGCGGCAGGAAGGTGAGCATGCGGATGCACTTCATCACATCGGCGTCGTCTACATTGCGCCAGTACTGGTAAAATTCAAAGGGGCTTGTTTTGTTCGGGTCCAGCCATACGGCGTTGCCAGCCGTTTTGCCCATCTTTTTGCCCTGAGAATCTGTCAGCAGCGTGATGGTCATGGCGTAGGCGTCCTTACCCAGCTTGCGGCGGATCAGCTCTGTGCCGCCCAGCATATTGCTCCACTGGTCATCGCCGCCGAACTGCATGTTGCAGCCGTAATGCTGGAACAGGTGGTAAAAATCGTAGCTCTGCATGATCATATAGTTGAATTCCAGGAAGGAGAGGCCCTTTTCCATGCGCTGCTTGTAGCATTCGGCGCGCAGCATATTGTTCACGCTGAAGCAGGCGCCCACTTCGCGAAGCAGTTCCACATAGTTCAAAGACAGCAGCCAATCTGCATTGTTCAGCATCATGGCCTTGCCCTCGCCAAACTCAATAAAGTTTTCCATTTGGCGCTTGAAGCATTCGGCGTTGTGGTCAATATCTTCCCGCGTCAGCATCTTGCGCATGTCGGTGCGCCCGGAGGGGTCGCCGATCATGGTGGTGCCGCCGCCCAAAAGGGCAATGGGCTTGTTGCCCGCCAGCTGAAGGCGCTTCATCAGCGTCAACGCCATAAAATGCCCGGCCGTCAGGCTATCGGCAGTGCAGTCGAAACCGATGTAGAACGTTGCCTTGCCGTTGTTGATCAGTTCCTTGATTTCTTTCTCGTCCGTCACCTGTGCAATGAGGCCACGGGCCTTGAGTTCGTCATAGATTGTCATGAAAAAACCTCCTGTGAAATGCGGCAGAAAGCAAACAAAAAGCCCTCTGCCAATTCTGGCAGAGGGCGAAAGAAACGCGGTACCACCTCTGTTCACCGCAGCCTCACGGCGGCGGCCTCACGTGTGCCAGCCAGCACACTGCGCTTTAACGGGCGCACCCGTCACGGCCTACTGGGCACTTCCGCGCCGTTCAACGTGCTGCTCCGGGATGTATTCGCCACGCGCCCTGCCCCTCTTTTCACCAGCCAGAGGCTCTCTTTGCCAGGGTGCCGCATGGGTACTTGTTCCCTTCTTTGCATGTAACGATATTTAGTATACCTGCCGGGCACACGCTTGTCAAGCATTGCGCATGCACAGCATTTCCCGCGCATTTTCCAGCGCGATGGGCGTCACCTTGTCGCCCGAGATCATGCGCGCCAGCTCTTGCTGGCGCCCGGGTATGTCCAGCGCGCGAATTTGGGTATAGGTGCGCCCGTCGTGCACGGTTTTCTCAATAAGAAGATGCGTATCTGCCTGCGCGGCAATTTGTGCCGTATGTGTAATACAAATAACCTGGCGGCCGCCTGCCGTCCTGTGCAGCATTTCGCCAATGCGCCCTGCGGCCAGGCCAGACACCCCGGTATCAATCTCATCGTAAATCACAGTGCCCAGCGCGTCCTTTTCCGCCAGGGCGCTTTTCACCGCCAGCATGATGCGGGACAGCTCGCCGCCGGATGCTATTTTGGCAAGCGGCTTTGGCTCTTCACCGGGGTTTGTGGAGATATAGAACTCCACAGTGTCCTGCCCGGTGGGGCCAAGCGCACCCGTGTGATGTTTCAGGGCAAAGCGAATGCCGGGCATATTCAAAAAGCCCAGCGCCTGTGTCAGCTGTTTTTCAAACCTGGCATAGGCAGAAAGGCGCAGCGCAGTCAACTCGTCGGCCAGCGCCTTGGCCTTTTCGTACAGGGCAGCCTGCCGGTCGTACAGTTTTTCCAGCTCTTCCCCGGCGTGCTCGATGCCGGCCAGCTCCTGTTTTGCCTCTTCCAGAAGGGCAAGCAGCCCGGCCTCGTCGCGCCCGTATTTTTGCCGCAGGCGGTACAGCACATCCAGCCGCTGCTCCAGCTGGGCCTGTTCGCCCGCGTCAAACTCCATCTGGCTGAGCATATCGGCAATTTCACTGGCAGCGTCCCGGCAGTTATAATAGAGCTCGCGGATGCGCTCCCCCAAAGCGGCGATCCCGGCGCCAAGGGGCGCCAGCGCGGCCACAGAGGCCTCCGCCTCACCCAAAAGCCCGGCAGCGCCCGGAAGCTCATCTTCCCCGTTCAAGGCCATATAGGCGGCGCTGAGCCCCTCTGAGAGCCGGGCCGCATTCTGCATCAATTTCTGGCGGCGCAGCAGTTCTTCTTCTTCGCCCGGGGAAAGCTGGGCCAGTTCCAGCTCTTCCATGGTGTCGCGCAGCTCGGCTGCACGGCGGTCTTTGGCATCCTCATCGATGTTCAGGGCATCAATGCGCCGCTTTACCTGGCAAAGGTCCTTATACACGGCATAATACCGTGCGTGCGCCTGCTGGCTTTGGGCAAAGGCATCCAGCACCCCCAGGTGGGTGGATGGGTCCATCAGGCTCTGGTTGTCGTGCTGGCCATGAATGGCAATCAGCCCGGCGCATATCTCGCGCACCACGGCCGCCGTGGCGGGCAGCCCGTTGATGCGGCATACGCTTTTGCCGTCTGCGCTGATCTCGCGGTATAAAAGCAGCTCTTCGCTGGCCTCATACCCCGCTGCTTCCAACTTTTTCAAAACGCCGGCGTCCAGCCCGGTGAATACCGCACGGATGCGTGCCTTGGGGGTATGGCTGCGCACCAGATCGCGCGAGGTGCGGTTGCCCAGGATGGCGTTGATGGAATCTATGAGGATCGATTTGCCTGCACCTGTTTCCCCGCTCAGCACATTCAGCCCCGCGCCGAATTGCACGCCGGCCTTTTCAATCACCGCAACATTTTCTATCATGATCTCGCGAAGCATCATGCCACCTCCTGTTCAGAGATCAGGTTTGCCCGCCTAAGGGGAGATAAAACCCCAAAGCTGCGCAGTAAGTTCCTTTGCCGCGGCCTCCGAGCGCATCAAAATAAAGAAGTTGTTGTCGCCAGCCAAAGTGCCCACCACGTTTTCCCAGGTTCGTGCGTCAAACAGCTCGCAGGCGGCATTGGCCATGCCGGAATGGCATTTGACAGAAATCAGGTTGCCTGCATAATCCACATGCACCACACTGGCGCGGAAGATGGTTTCAAAGCGGCCGTGCACATGCGCGCTGGAGGGGGCGTCTGCCACGCTGACATAACGGTAGCGCCCGTTGCCGCCGGACACCTTTACAAGCCCCAGTTCCCGAATATCGCGCGACACAGTGGCCTGCGTGACGTCAAAGCCGCTTTCGCGCAAATAACGCAGCAGTTCTTCTTGTTTGTCTATCTCGTAGCGGCTGATCAAATCGAGTATTTTATTTTGTCTGGCGCGCTTCATCGCCTTTACCGTCCTTTCAGTTTTTTGTCGATGGCCTCAAACTGGTCTGCCTCGCTGAAACTCACCAGCGAGACAGAGCGGTTTGACAAAGAGACCTCCACCGTGTCGCCAAACGCGATTTTTTCCGGCGTCCATCCATCGCAGCTGACAAGTGCCCCGGCGCTGCCGCGCCCCATGGTATGCACACACAGCTTTCGCTGGGCGGAAAACACCATGGGCGGGCTGTGCATGCTGTGTGCGCACACGGGGCACATCACAATGCCGGCAATGCGCGCGTCCAGCACAGGGCCGCCTGCGCTGAGCGCGTATGCGGTAGAACCCGTAGGCGTGGCAACCACCACACCGTCCCCCATGAACTGATTTACAGGAATGCCGTCACAGGTGATGCTTACCTCAATGGTTTGGTTCAGCCCGGGTTTGGAAATTACAACATCGTTCAGTGCATACTGGCGAAACGTGTTGGCGCCGTGCACACACACCTGCAAAAGCGCGCGCTCATCAATGAGATAATCACCGCGCACAAGCCGTGCCAGTTTATCCAGCTCATAGGCCTCCACCGTGGCAAGAAAACCCATGCGGCCAATGTTGACCCCCAGCAAGGGCTTGTGGAACCCGATGCCGCGCCGCGCGGCATGCAGAATGGTGCCGTCCCCGCCGATGGTGACGATGGCATCGCAGCCGGAAAAGGCGCTGGTCTCCTCCAGAAACGCGACAGGCTTGCCCGCAAAGGGCTGCTGCGGCACATCTGCCGGCAAAATCACCTGCGCCCCCTGCGCACACAGCACGTCCACCGCCGCTGCGGCGGTGGACGCCGCCTGCGGTTTTGTCAAATTGGGAATGAGATAGATTGTCATATCATTTGCCCTCAAGTGCACTGTGGGCCGCCGTTACAACGCCGTCTATCACGGCATCATCCACACGGCCGTCATCTGGCCCTTTTTCCACGTAAAGCAGAAATTCAATATTCCCCTCCGGCCCTTTGATGGGCGAGAAATCCAGCCCCGCGCAGGCAAACCCGTTTTCGCGCGCAAACCCGCAGGCAGCGCCAAGCACCTCCCGGTGCGTGGCAGCCTCGCGCACCACGCCTTTCTTGCCCACCTTTTCCCGGCCGGCTTCAAATTGCGGTTTTACCAGGCAGACACCCTGCGCCCCGCTGGCCGTAACGGCCTTTGCCACAGGAAAAATGTGGCGCAGAGAGATAAACGAGACATCCACACTGAAAAACTGGATATCGTCCTGCAGCATCTCGCGTGTGACATGGCGGATATTGGTGCGCTCCATATTCACCACGCGCTCATCACACCGCAGTTTCCAGGCAAGCTGCCCATAGCCCACATCCACCGCATACACCTTTTGCGCGCCGTTTTGCAGCATGCAGTCGGTAAAGCCGCCGGTGGAGGCGCCAATGTCCATGCACACCTTGCCTGCCGGGGTAAGCGGAAACACCTGCATCGCCTTCTCCAGCTTCAGCCCGCCCCGGCTTACATAGGCAATATCGTGCCCCCTCACCTCTACGCGGGCCCCTTCGCGCACCGGGGTGCCGGGCTTATCCACTTTCTGTTCGTCCACGAACACCACGCCGGCCATAATCAGCGCCTTGGCGCGTTCGCGGCTGGCCACAAGGCCGTTCTGGCAAAGGTATTGATCCAGCCGAAGTTTCATATACATTCCTCTTTCAGCACCCGCAGCAGCCCCTGTGCGTCCAGCCCAAGGGCCTGACGCAGCTGCGGCACAGTGGCATGGTCTATACCGGTGTTGGGAACAGCAACATGGCGCCAGTGCCCGCACCACCCGCGGCGAAGCAGAGCGGCACAGAGATGTTCCCCAATGCCGCCTGCCGCAATGCCCTCCTCTGCAAACACCACTGTGCGGTAGGCGGCCAGCGCATCCACCAGCCCGTCGGGCAAGGGATGGATGACACATAGCTTACACACATCCACCCAAAGCCCCTGCTGCCCGGCAAGCTCTGCCGCGTGCAGGGCCTGGGCCGTCTCGCCTGAATAACTGACAAGAACGGTGTCTGCCGCCTCTTTTGCAGGGTACATATCAAAATCTTTTCCTGTGCAGCCAAGCGCAGCCAGCGCTTCGTCCTCTTTCCCGCGCGGGTAGCGGATGGCCCGCGGGCCGCTCCATTCGTACAGCGCTTTTTTCAGCCAAAAACGCAGCTCGGCATAGTTGGCCGGGGAAGCCACTTTCATATGTTCCAGCTGGCTGAGATAAGCCGCGTCATAAATGCCCTGGTGCGTCTCGCCGTCACCGGGCACAAGGCCCGCACGGTCAATGGCGAACAGCACATTCAGCCCCTGCAGGTGCACATCATGAATCAGCTGGTCGTAACTGCGCTGCAAAAAGGTAGAATAAATGGCAACCACAGGGCGCAGCCCCCCGCGCGCCAGCCCGGCGCCAAAGGTGACGGCATGCTGTTCGGCCATGCCAACATCAAAAAAGCGCTCTTTATGGCGCTTGTAAAAATACTGCAGCCCCGTGCCGTATTTCATGGCGGCCGTCACGGCGCACAGGGCCGTATCCTGGTCGCCAAAATCTGCCAGCTGCTGGCCGAACACAGTGGAAAACGAATCTTCCTTCGAGACATCCGGGTCCAGCTTGGCCTTCAAATCGAACGCAGAGACGCCATGGAATTCACCGGGGTTTTCTTCGGCAGGCGGGTAGCCTTTCCCCTTTTGGGTGCAAATATGCAGGAACAAAGGCGCCACCTGTTCGTCCCGAAAAGCGCGGAACAGCTCGCACAGGCCGGCCACATCATGCCCGTCCACCGGCCCGGCATATTGAAAGCCCATCTCTTCGAACATGGTGGAATGATACATCATGCGGCGCACGGCGCCTTTTGCTACCTGCAGGCCCTGGCGGATGGGCACGCCCACAAAGGGCACAGCGTCCAGCATGCTTTGCACATCGCGCTTGGCCTTAAAATAACCGGGGTTTGTGCGAAGCTTTGTCAGATACTGTGCCATAGACCCGATGTTTTTGGAAATGGACATTTTGTTATCGTTCAAAATCACAATCAGGTTGCGCAATGTGCGGATATTGTTCATGCCCTCATAGATCATGCCGCCGGTAAATGCGCCGTCACCCACAATGGCAATCACCTTGCCCGGTTCCCCGCGGATGCGCTTTGCCTGCGCAAGGCCAATGGCCGCAGAAATGGAAGTGTTTCCGTGGCCCGCCACAAAGATATCGTGTTCGCTTTCCGCCGGGCTGGGAAAGCCCGAAAGCCCGCCCTGCTGGCGAAGGGCCGCGAACCCGCCGGCACGGCCCGTAAGTATCTTATGAGTGTAGCACTGGTGCCCCACATCCCAAATGAATTCATCCTGCGGGGAATCAAACACCCGGTGCAAAGCCACTGTCAATTCCACTGTGCCAAGGTTTGAAGAAAGATGCCCGCCGGTGCGGGAAACATTTTCAATCAAAAATTCCCGTATTTCTGCGCACAATGCGGGAAGCTTGGCCGCATCCAGCGCCTTGAGGGCCTGCGGGGAATCAATTTTTTCCAATAAATGCAAGAAAACGCCTTCTCTCCAATGAGGGGCCAAACGCCTGGGCGGGCAACCGGCTCACATGGGGATTGCCAGCGCCAACACAATGCCCAGCAGCGCGCCGGAAAACACCTCTACCGGCGTGTGCCCTACTTTTTCTTTCAGTTTTTTTCCGCTGATGCCGGGCAGCGGCTCATCTTCGTCTGCCACCCATTCGTCCAGCATCAGGTTCAGCACCTTTGCCTGGTTGCCCGTCTCGCGCCGCACCCCGGTGGCATCATACATCACAATAAGCGCCAAAACCAGCGCAAGGGCAAAAATGGGCGAGGCCATGCCCTCGCTTTTTGCCGCAGAAACCGCCAGGGCGCATACAAGCGCCGAATGTGAACTTGGCATGCCGCCCGCGCCCCACAAGCGCTCGGCCTGAAACTTGCCGCACAAAAAAGCGTGAATCGCTGTTTTGGATACCTGGGCCACTGTCCAGGCAAACAGTGAAACGGTAAGGATATAGTTTCCAAATACAATGTGGCTTAAATTTTGCATAAAACGCCCTTCTTATGTTGTGCGGGAAATAAGGCTTTGTGCAAAGGCGCACAGAAAGCCCGCATTCTCATCAAAAGTGGATGCCAACATGCGGCATGCCTCGGCCGTTGTGCGCGCCGCCAGGGCGCGCGTGCCCTCCACACCATGCAGTGTGACAAACGTTGTTTTTCCATTTTGTGCGTCGCTGCCCACCGGCTTGCCCAGTTCCTGCGTGGTGGATACGACATCCAGCACGTCGTCTACCATCTGGAACACAAGCCCCACGGAAAAGGCAAACTGGCGCAGGGCATCTTGTTGTGCCTGCGAGGCGCCGGATGCAACAGCGCCCAACTGTGCGGCAGCCGCAATCAGCATCCCGGTTTTGTTTCGATGCACTTCGCAAAGCTGCGCCTCACTGGCGGGCACGGCTTCATAGGCCAGGTCCAGCTCCTGCCCGCGCACCATGCCGCGCGCGCCTGCCGCGGCGCTCAGCACGGCCACAGCCTGTGCATTCTGCGCCGGCGTCCCCTGCCCTGCGCATGCCAGCGTTTCAAATGCCGCGGTAAGCAGGGCATCACCCGCCAAAAGGGCCGTGGCCTCGCCATATGCCTTGTGGCAGGAAGGGCGCCCGCGGCGCATGTCGTCATTGTCCATGCAGGGCAGGTCATCATGAATCAGGGAATAGCAGTGCAGCATCTCCAGCCCTGCGGCATAGCGTGCCGCCAGGGCAACATTGCCGCCCAGCATATCACAGGCCGCAATGCACAGCACAGCACGCACCCGTTTGCCGCCGCCCAGAAGGCTGTAGCGCGCGGCCTCGCTCACGCGGGAACCCGGGCATAAAACTTCGTCACAGGCCGCCTCCAGGGCCTGCTGTGCCTGCGAAAGATAGCCCGCATACTGTGCTTCATACGTCATCGGCGGCCCCTTCCTGCGCCTGCTGCCCCAGCGCCTGTGCCAGCGACGCATCAATTTCCTGCACCTTCAGCTCTGCATTTTTCAAAGCAGCCGAGCACTGTGCAATCAGTTCCGATGCCGTTGCATATAATGTGACGCTTTCATCCAGTGATACGTCATCCTCGGAAAGCCGCTGAAGAATCTCTTCCAGTTTCTGCTGCGCGGCCTCAAAATCTACTGCTTTTTTGGCTCCTGCCATGATATGGTGCTCCTTTGAATTGTAATTTAACCCCTTGGCTTGAAAAGCGTTTTGTCTGCGGGCCGGCATTCGTCCACCGTGCACAACAGCATCCCGTCAAAAAGGCGCACTTGCAGGGCCTCCCCCGGCTGCACCTGCGCCGCGCGGCGCACCACCTGGTTATCCACACCCTGCACCACGGCATAACCGCGCGCCAGCACGGCATAAGGGTTTAGCGTATGGGCCAGGGCCGCATCATGGGAAAACGCCTGGCGCGCTGTTTGCATGCGCCCATGCATTTTTTCACACAGTTTTGCAGCCACGGCGCAAAGCTGTTCTCTTTCCCTTTGAGGCGAACGAGACGCACGCCGCAAAGCGCTGCTGCCCGCCGCTGCCTGCATTTTATTATAGCACAAGGCCAGCTTTTTTTGCATACTTTTTTGAATATTTGCATGCAGGCGGCACAGGGCGAAAAATTCGCCCCATAAATCCGGCGCCACCAGCTCTGCAGCTGCGGAGGGCGTGGGCGCGCGCAGGTCTGCCACAAAATCCAGAATGCAGAAATCTATTTCATGCCCAATGGCAGACACAAGCGGCACGCGGCAGGCATAAGCTGCCCGCGCAATGGCCTCATCGTTGAACACCCACAAATCTTCCCGCGAGCCGCCGCCGCGGGCCACGATGATTACGTCAATATCGCTGCGCGCCCCCAGCGCCTGAATGGCACGCACAATGCCCGGCGCCGCCTCTGCCCCCTGCACGTTGACAGGGCACAGCACAAATTCCATGGCCGGGCAGCGGCGGCGCGTGACATTCAGAATATCCTGAATGGCAGCGCCTGTTTTGCTGGTGACAAGGCCCACGCGCCGCGGGTGGCGCGGCAGGGGCTTTTTGTGTTCCGGGGCAAAAAGCCCTTCGCGCTCCAGCCGGGCTTTCAGCTGCTCAAAGGCCATTTGCATGGCGCCCAACCCGTCGGGGAAAAGGTCTTCCACATACACCTGAAACGCGCCGTCCCGCTCGAACAGAGACACGCGGCAGCGCACAATTACGCGCATGCCGTTCTCGGGCACAAAACTCAGCTGCTGCGCGTAAGAGCGGAACATCACCGCTTTCACCGCGCATTTTTCATCTTTCAGCGTAAAATAGAAATGGCCTGTTTTGTAATGGTTGGTAAAGTTGGACACTTCCCCGCGCAGGGCAATGTCTGTCAAAACGGCGTCGCTTTCCAGAATGCTTTTCACGTACCGGTTCAGCGCCGTCACACTAATCACATTGGCCATGCGCCCACCTCTTTTGCGGCAATGATGGCAACGCCAATGGCGTTGTCGCTGGCAAACTGCCCGGGCACAAAGCAGACGTCCCGCAGGCGCGCGGTGACATAATCGCGCACAATCTGGCTGGACATCACGCCGCCCGCACACACCACCGGCAGACGGAAGCCCGCAGCATAGGCGGCCTCTACCATGCGGAACACCGTCTCCCCCACAGTGCACAGACAATATTTTGCCACATAAGCAGGCGGGTAACCCTTGTCCAAAAGCGCGCTGCACTGGTTTTCCAGGCCAGATAAGTGGCAGTTCATCCCTTTTAAAACCGCTTTCACACGGGGCTGCTGCGGGCACTCGGCCGCCAGGCGGGAGAGATGTTCTCCGGCCGGAAACGGAAAGCCCAGCTTTACGCCAATGCGGTCTACCGCCTGGCCTGCATACAAATCCAGCGAAGTGCCAAGTGTCTGCTGCACCGTAACGCCATTGCAAAGAAGAAGGTCGGTTGTGCCGCCCGAGATGTGAAACACAAGCGCGGGAGTGCCAAACAATTGCCACCGGCCGCTGGCGTACAGCGCGGCGGCCACATGCCCCTGCTGGTGCGTGGTGCGCACCAGGGGCACGCCGTGCACACACGCAGCCGCACTGGCCGCATTGACGCCCGCCAGAAAGCACGGCATATACGAGCCCTCGGCCGGGCGCGGCTTTTCTGAAACCCCAATTGCCGCCACACGGGCAAGCGGTGTTTCGCCCGCCAGCTCTTGCAGCAGGCCGGGCAGCGCAGCCGTGTGGTGAAACAGCGCCTCGCTTTGCCGCAGGCCGCGCTGGCCCTCTTTCACGGGAAGAAATTTCTTTTTAGCGCAAACAACCTCTTTCGCGTCTGTGTCAAACACCGCCAAAGAGGTTGCATAATTGCTGGTATCAAAACCCAGCGTCAGCATTTTGTTTCCTGCGCCTCACAGGGCGCTGTGCCGGCGCGCGCAATAGAGCCCAGCACACCGTTGATAAATTGATAGTCGCCATCACTGCCGTACTTTTTGGCCAGCTCAACCGCCTCGTTAATCACGATGCTGTCCACGTCCTGTGCGCCGGAAAAGCGCATTTCTGTAATAGCCAGGCGCAGCAGGGTGCGGCTGGTGCGCGGCAGGCGTTCCAGCGTCCAGTTCTTCAGCCTGGGGCGAATCATTTCGTCCACCTGCGCCGTATGCTCTACATAGCAGCGCAGCAGGTTTTGGGCAAAATCGTCCAGCGCATATTCCCCGCACTCTTCCGAATACTCAACCAGCTCTTCCAGGCTTTGTGCCCCAAAGCCAAGCTCAAAGGCTGCAATAAATGCGTTTTCGCGCGCAGTTCTTCTGTTCATGCTATATTTCCCATCCTCAAAGAATGCTTTCCGCCTTGTGCAAGGCATTTTCAAAGCGCAGGCCAACTGCCCGTGCGCAGAAAATGGCCCCGGCTGGCAGCTGCCCTACAGGTGCAGGCAAAAGCCGCACTGTCTGTTGGGGCGCCGGCCGGAACCCTTGTCTCTTTCTGCCAATGCCGCCCGCGGGCAGCGTTTTCGCTTACGCTTCCTGCGCGGGTTCCGGCTCCGGCTGTTCCGGCGCAAGGCCCGCCACCACTACGTTCACACGGGACACCGTGATCTGCGTCATGTTCTGCACGGCGTTTTTCACATTTTCCTGCACGCGCTCGGCAAGCGGCGGAATTTTGCAGCCATATTTCACCAAAATATTCACGGTGATTTCGGCCACATCCTCCGTCATTTCCACCGTGATGGGCCTATACTGGCTCACCGTGCGGAACAGGCCTTTCACGCTGTGGCTGCCGGCCGAAACGGCCTGCACGCCCTCCACTTCCAGCGTGGCCAGCTTGGCTATTTTGGCAATGACGCCTGTGGAGATCTGCAGGCTGCCACCCACTACATTGGAATTATTGATGTCCATGGTAAAAACCTCCCCCACAGACAAAACGGCCCGCACAGCGCGAACCGTTTTGATCCGGTTTAGGTTATTATATCATTTCCGGGCTGATTGCACAACCTTATTTTACCTCTACAATGCTGATATTTTGCGCGCTTGTCTGCACCTTTCCCAGGATGATATCGCGAAGCTGGGCAACCTCGTTCTTGCTCAGGCCCTCGGGCCCTGTCTTGACGGCAAGGTCTACATTTTCTCCATCGATGAACACCACGCAGTCGGCAAAGCCCTTGGCCTTCACAAGGTTTTCAATATCGCTTTCCAGCGAAATGTTGGAGATGGTGCTGGAAAGTGTATCCTTCAGCTGTGCCTTTTCCTCTTCCGTAAGGCCGGTGGCCTTCAGGCTTTGCTGCAGTTTATCCAGGGCCTCGTCGCGCGTTTTGGTGCGCGTGAGGCGCGCAGTTTCAAAATATTGGTCGCTGCTGTTTTCCGAAACGCTCACAAGCTGGGCCTCGCCATAATTTTTATCCGGCAGTGCCTCCATCACAGGGGCGTCCTCCGCCTGTGCGTTTGCCAGCAGGGCGTCCTCTTCCGCCTGAGTTTGGGTGGGCAGCACAAAGGAAGAATCTGTTTTGGCATATTCCCAGTTCAGATACACCGCCACCCCAAGCGCAAGAATCAAAGTGAGAATGGTAAGCTGCCGTTTGCTTTTTGCACTTTTCATATTGTTCCTCCGTCTCAAAGCATTTTTGTCACACAGATCCGATTGGTCGGAATTCCAAGCACCACAGAAACCAGCTCTGTAATTCGCCCTATCACAAGGATATCATCGCCCCCTTCACACACCACTGCAACGCCGCGCACCTCCGGCTCGTAGGCCTGTTCCAGAAGCGGCGCTTTCCCTGTGCCGGAATCGAGGATGACATGCTCGGTGCGGGTGCTGCTTTGGCGCTGGCCGTCCTGCCCGGTGGAAGAACTCAGCTCTTCGTCCTGCGCATATACAGATTGGCCCGTGGCCTCTAGCGTGACCATGACATGTACCTGCCCGGCGCCCTGCACCTGCTGCAGGATGCTGGTAAGCTTTTCTTCCATTTTCTGTATATATTCAGCGCTCTGCGCGGTGCCTGCCCCAGTGGCCTTTTGCGCCTGAGTGCGGGACGCAGATGGAAGCTCGGAAAAGAAAATGAGCAGAATGCCAGCCAGCCCCAAGGCAAACAGCGCATATTTGCTTTTGAAAAATGCGGCCAGCCAGGGCGGTGCTTTATATTCACCTTGCTGCTTCATGTCCCGTCACCTTCCCGGCCCGGCGTAACGGCCGTCACACTTACCTGCTGCCCAAGCACTGACTGAATCAGCGCTTTCGCAGCCGGGCCCGATGCCTCATTCAGCACAACGGCCGTCACCTGTTCCACTGTTACCTCACCTGCCCCGGATGCGGCAAGCTGCACGGAGACATCTTGTGCTGCAACACCGCCCTCGGCCAGGCTTTGAAAAAGCGTCTGCTCCAGGGCGGCCTGCGCCTGTGCCAGCGTAAGGCTTTGCACGTCCACCGCCGGCTGGCTTTGGCCGGGCCGGGCTTCGAATGCGTCCGTAATGCCGTCCAGCCCATCCTCTGCCAAACCGGCTGTGCCCAAAGCGGTTACTAAAATATATAAGGTGAGCACCAGTTTTATGACACCGCTGCGCGATGCAAAAATCTGCTGCAGCACCCCCGCCGCCAGGCAGGCCAGGCACACGCCCAGCGCCCAGTTCTGAAGCAGTTCCAAGGGCCCATCACCCCCCATTCCCAAGCAGGATCATCACCATGGTGGCGCTTACCACCACAAAGCAGAAAAAGAACGCCATGGCCAGCAGAAGCCCGGCGCACTGGCCCAGCCCGCCCAGCAGTTTTTCTGTGCGGTGCAGCTCTAAGGCGCCCGCCACGCTCTGCAAAGCTACAAAAAAGAATTGGTATGCCACACAGTGCAGCATCATTGGTAGAAAAGCGGCAGCCACCACGGCCACGGCCGCGAACCCCACGCCGCCTTTCAGCATTTTCAGCCCGGCCAGAACGCTTCCCATGGCGTCCGAAACGGCCTTGCCCACCACCGGGATGCTGGAGCCCAAAATAAATTTCCCTGTTTTCAGGGCCAGGGTGTCGGCGCTTTGTGCAAACACTCCCTGCAGGCTGATCAGCGCGCCAAACAAAGTGGCACAAAGCCCCAGCACCCATTTGAAAGCTCGGCACAGCGACGAGGCAAGGCCGGAGAGATCTACCCCGCCGCCCACACAGCCGGTGGCGTGAAACGCAAGAAAAATGCGCACAGCAGGCAGGCCCACATTGCACAACACATCACACACCAGCAGCGCTGCCGTGAAAAACAGCCCGCTGTAAATGGCGGCACTGCCGGCCTGGCCACAACTTGCCAGCACAGAGGCAAAAACCGGCACAAACGAAACAAGATAGGCTTTGCACTCTGACAACGCGGTTTCCATTTGGGCAATCAGTGCGGTAAAATCCTGGCTGCAAAGCGCAAACACGCAAAGCGCCGCCAGCCATTCGAACTGCCGTTCATTTTCCGTGCACAGCGTCTTGGCTGCCGCCAGCAGCAAAAGAATGCCGCACAGCTTTAAAAACAGGCGCAGCGGTGCCTGTGCAGCGTCTTGCAGGGCCTCGCCCGCCAGGGCCAACCAGCCCTGTGCCGTCTGGCTTTGAAACTCCTCCTGCGTCATGGGTGCCTCTTCCATAACCTGCTGCCACTGGGCGGGAATTTCCCCTTCCGGCACTGCGCTTTCCCCCTCCTCTGCCAGCGCTGGCACCGCCAGCAGGCAGGCAAGCAGGCCCAGGCAGGCAATTAACTTACAAAAGCGGCGCTTCAGCCCAGCAGCCCGGCGGCCAGGGCGGCAAACTGGCGTACAAGCGGCAGCGCCGCCGCCAGCGCGGCCAGGCGCCCCAGCATTTCTACTCTTCCCGCCAGTGCCGCATGGCCCGCCTCCCGGCATACGTCCTGCACAGCCTGTGTCAAAACGAGAATTCCGGCAGCCTTCCACACGCATGCCAGTGCATCGCCGTTCAGCTGGCTGTTCAGCTGATTTAAAAAATCGAACACCGGCCGTGCCAGCGCCAGGCCCCGCAAAAGCAAAAGGCACGCGCAGCCAAGCGAGAACACAATGGCAAACCCGGGGCTGTACTGCCGAAGAACACCCGCCACCACACAGGCGCATATGGCAAAGACCAGCAATGTTCCAACTTCCATATTTCATGTCACAGTGCAAACAGGTTTTTGATGGTTTCAAACAGCACGCTGATCTGGCTGATAATCATCATCAACACCACAATCAGCCCGGCCAGCGTCGTCATCATGGCCTGCTCTTCCCTGCCGGAGCGGATGAGAAGCTGGTTGAGCACCGCCACAATGATGCCGATGGCGGCTATTTTGAACACAAAATCAATGTTCATGAGGGCAAGGTTCCTTTCTTTTTCCTGGTGTCTGCCGGCCCAGGGCGATGCCATGGCCTGCGCGGTGTTTTTATAAAAGCAGCAGCGCTACACAGGCCCCCACCCCGGCGCCCAGCACAATAAACAGCTTCTGTCTGTTTTGGGCGTCTTTTCTGCTTTCCTCCAAAAGGCGCTGAAGCTGGGCCTGTGCATAGCGAAGTTCACGGCACTCCTCCCCAGCGGCCACCGTACCAAGACGGCCCAGCGCAGCGCAAAAGGGATCCAGCGCAGCACTGGGAACGGGACGCATCCCAGCGTCCGCGCGCAGCGCCTCCAAGCGCTGCGCCAGCTGCCCGGGAAAGCCCGGCCCTGCCGGAAGCCCTTCCAGAGAAAGCGGAAGGGTGCGAAGCCGTGCCTTTTTTTGGGCGCTGTGCAGCAAAAGCGGTGTCTCTTGTGCGCGGAACTCCAGTTCGCTTTCTACGCACTGCAGAAAGCGAAGCATCTCTTCCAACAGCCGAGCCTGCATCAGGATGCTTTTGGCCCGGCCCAGGCCCCAAACAGCGCCGCACAGCGTTACGCACACTGCGCCCAGCAGCTTAGCGAAGAGAGGCCACATCATAAACACCTTTTACCGCGCCGGGCATGCGGGCGCTTTCCAGAAACACCACATATTGAAAAGCGCCCGTCTCCAGCAGCACCCGGCTTTGTGGCCTGCCCCACAGAAGGCGCGGCGCCTGGGCATGCAGGCTGGCCACAATGCGCACGCCCGCATTGGCCGCCGCCAGCACAGCGCGCGCATCCTCCATGCCGCCCACCTCGTCGCAAATAATGGTCTCTGGGGCCAAGGTGCGCAAAGCCTGCTGCATGCCTGCCGCCTTTGGGTAACCGGAAAGCACGTCACACCCCAGCGCCGGCGGTGTGACAAACCCGCCCGCACAGGTGGGGCACAGTTCCATGCGCTCGTCCACAATGGCCACCAGTTTGCCGGCATTGCCCAGCACTCTGGCCGCGCCGCGCAGCAGGGTGGTTTTGCCGCACGCAGGCGGCCCCGCAAACAGCAGCCCGCCGGTGGCATCATCACGCAAAAGGGCGGCCACCTCTTTGGGGCAGGCGTCGCGCACTTCGCGCGCCACACGGATATTCAGCGACGTGATGCGCCGTACGTTGATAATTTCGCCCTCGCTGTTCAGCACGGCTGTGCCGCACACCCCCGCGCGGTGCCCGCCAGCCAGCGGAACATAGCCGTTTGTCAGCGCATGCTGCACGCTGTGAACGGAATAGCCGCACACGGCATAAAAACAATCCTGTATCTCGGCAAAGGAAGTGATGAAAGAATCGGAGGCGGGGCACATTCTTACATGGCCGCTTTTGGTAAGGTACAGGGTGCCTTTCCTTGTCTGAAGCGCCACCGGCTGCTGGCAGCGCAGGCGTATTTCCGTCACTGCGGTGGCCACGCCCGGCTCCAGCGCCGCCAGTGCGGCCGCCACCGGCGGCGAAAGCTGTTTTGCCGCCTCGTAAAATGCATCCATGAAAGCCGCCCCCTTTTGGCATTTGTTCATGGGTATGAAAAAGGGACAGGCGTTAGAACGCCTGTCCCCATAAAGCGGCATATGTTTCTTTTTTCAGCCGGTATTCCAGCGCTTCGCACGCCTGCGGCATCTGCTTTGTTTGAAATGAAAACGCCGCCGTTTGCACAAACCCCAGTTTCTCGTACACATGCCTTGCGCGCCTGTTTTCCGCCGCTGTGGTCAATGTGACGAGGCGAAAGCCGCCCGGGCCGAACAAATAGCGCAGCAGCCTGTGCAGATACTGTGTTCCAAGGCCACGGCCGCGCGCAGACGGCACGCACAACTTGATGCCAATTTCTGCCGTGCCCGGTTCCCCGGCCGTACGCCACACGGCCTCGCCGACAGGGCAGCCCTGCTCTAACAAAAGCAGCCTGTGGGAAGAAGCGTCCGCTTGCAGCTGCGCGGCCACTTCCCGGGCAGTGGTGCCAAGCCCCTGCGGGAAGCCGGCATGCGCCATGATGCTGCCGTCGTTCCACCAGCGGCACAAAAGCGCCGCGTTCTGTGCCGATGCTGGCCGAAGCTCCAGCCCGTCATGCCCGTTCTTCAGGCTGCGCGCCCCCTTCCTCCAACATATGCAGGAACTCCGCTTCATTTAAAATGGGCGTGCCCAGTTCCTGCGCTTTTGTCAGCTTAGAGCCCGCGGCCTCGCCCGCCAGCACATAGCTTGTTTTTTTCGATACCGAGGACGATGCCTTGCCGCCGTTTTTGGTGATGAGCGCTTCCGCCTCGGTGCGTGACAGTGTGGGCAGCGTGCCGGTGACGACAAAAACTTTGCCGCGAAGCAGGTCTGTCTTTTCCTCCCCGCGGAATGTCATGTTCACGCCTGCCTGGCGCAGGCGCTCAATCAGGTCTTTCGTCCCTTCTTTTGCAAAGAAATCCAGCAGGCTTTCCGCCATGACGCCGCCAAAGCCCTCGATGCTGCTGATTTCTTCCTCCCCGGCCGTTTGCAGCGCCTCCATGGTGCGGAAGCGCTCGGCAAGGCTAAGGGCCGCCTTGGCGCCGATGTTGCGGATGCCCAGCCCGAAAATAAGCCTGTCCAGGTTGGCCGCCTTGGACGCTTCAATGGCGTTCAGCAGGTTGTTTGCCGCTTTTTGTTTGAACTTATCCAGGGTCAAAAGCTGGCTTTTCTCTAAAGAATATACGTCGGCCGCATTGTGCACAAGGCCTTTTTCCACCAGCTGACGAACCACAGCCGGGCCCATGCCGTCAATATCCATGGCACCGCGTGAGGCAAAATGAATCAGATTTCGCAGGGCCTGGGCCGGGCACTCCGGGTTGGTGCACCGAAGCGCAGCCTCCCCCTCCAGGCGCGTTACCGGCGCGCCGCACGAGGGGCAGGTTTCCGGCATTTCAAACACATGCCCGCCCTCGGCATGTTTTGTAACGCTTACCACCTCTGGAATAATATCACCCGCCTTGCGCACACGGATGGTGTCCCCAAGCCCCACGCCAAGCTGGCGGATGAAATCTTCATTGTGCAGGATAGCGCGCGACACTGTGGTGCCAGCCAGCAGGATGGGCTCGAACACCGCTGTGGGCGTCAGCACACCCGTGCGCCCCACAGAGACGTCTACATTCAATAGAACGCTCTCTTTTTCTTCCGGCGGATATTTGAACGCCACAGCCCAGCGCGGAAATTTGGCCGTAGAGCCCAAAGCCTGGCGCTGGGCGAAATCGTCCACCTTCACCACGGCCCCGTCGATATCATAGGGCAATGTGCCGCGCACGCTGCCAATGTCTTCAATTTCCCGAATGACATCCTCAATGTTGTCAAAACGCCGGTAGCGCGGGGAGACGGGAAACCCGAGCGAAGCGATATAATCGAGGCTGTCTTTGTGGCTGGTGATGGTTTTGCCGCGAAGCTGCTGCAGGTTAAACACAAAAACCGAAAGGCCGCGCCCTGCGGTGATGCTGCTGTCTTTCTGGCGAAGAGAGCCGGCCGCAGCATTGCGCGGGTTTTTAAAGGGCTTTTGGCCCAGCACTTCCTGTTCTTCACACAGGCGCACAAACGCGTCGCGGGGCATATATACCTCCCCGCGCACCTCCAGAAATTCCGGCGCATCGGGCAGCGTTTTGGGAATATCATGAATGGTGGCCAGGTTTCGGGTGACATCTTCCCCCACAAGGCCGTCCCCCCGCGTAGAGCCGCGCACAAACACGCCATTTTCATATTCCAGGCTGATGGACAGGCCATCGATTTTGGCCTCTACCACATACTGCGGCCGTATGCCTTCATCGCGCACACGCCGGTCAAATTCGCGCACTTCATCCAAAGAAAACACGTCCTGAAGGCTTTCCATCTTCACCGCATGCTCCACTTTTTCAAACCGGCCGGAGGCCGTGCCCCCCACATGCTGCGTGAAAGACGCCTCGGTGACGAATTCCGGGTGCTGGGCCTCTATCTCTTTCAGCCGCCTTGTAAGGGCGTCAAATTCGAAATCATCCAGCTCCGGCGCGTCGAGGTCGTAATACAAATGGCTGTGATAATCAATCTTTTCTTTTAATTCTTCATATTCCCTGCGCAGTTCCAAACGTTTCACTCCGCTTTCCTTCCAATTTCCTGCACCGCGGCCACATGCGCCGCCGGTATCTTGTATTATAGCATACCCGGGCTGCACATGCCTATATCCTCAGCCGTTCTGCGCATAAAATTCCGGCACCTGGCCCACAATCAGCGTTTGCGCCACACACACTTCATCCGTCACGTCCACACTGGTGGAATACCCCGGCAAAATTGCGCTCATCTCTACGGTGAAGCGGATGCACACCCGGTGCTGCGTCTGGTTGATGCCCGCTGTCTCCAGCGTGTCCACCACATTGCTTTCCACAAAGCTGGCCGGCACAATTTGCAGGTGAACCTCCGGCCCGCGCCCCGCCAGAAGCTGCCAGCCCAGCAGCGTGCCAAGCGGAATGGCCACATCCTGGTTTTCAAGGCTCATCAGCCGGTTGGAAACCGCCTCGGTCAGCCTGGCCTTCATGCGGTTCATTTCCACAGAATCCAGTTCCACATTGCTCACCGTGCCATCGGCGTTTTTTTCCAGGCGCACAAGCCGCTGAGGCGCGTCGCCCATTTTTTCCAGTTCATCCATCACTGCCTCGTTGATGGCAATTACAGATACCACGCGGCACTGATACTGCGCCATGGTCTCCACCACGGGCCGCAGCTGAGAATCTACCGCCGCAAACAGTGCAGCAACCGCAAGCAGCAGGCCGGCCAGCTTCCAGCGGTATTTTATTTTTCGCCTTTTGGGCCCGGCACGCCGCATTGCGCCACCACCGCCTTTCTTTTCAATATATGCAGCGAAAGGCGGTTCTGAACAGGGCAAAACACAGCTTTACTCATACACAAAGCCCCGGCTGCCGGCAGCCGGGGCTTTGAAAACTGATTTCCTTCTGAAGATGCTCAAATGGAAATTGCACCCGCAATATCCAGAAGAGAAGTATCAATCGTCTTATACATCGAAAGGGCCACAGCGATGTCGTAATCGACAATGGACTCTGCCTTTGTGGCAACCACGCGGTTATAAATGCCTTTGCTCAGCAGTTCCACCGCGTGATACCCCATGCGGCTGGCGGTAACGCGGTCCCGCAGGGAGGGACTGCCGCCGCGCTGCACATGGCCAAGCACTGTGGCGCGGGAATCGATGCCGGTTCGGCTTTGAATTTCGTTGGCAATATCATGGGCACGGCCCACGCCCTCTGCCACAATAATGATGAAGTGGCGTTTGCCGGTTTTCTGCGTGGCTTTCATGCGCGAAATCACATCGCGCTCCAAATCGTAGGGCACCTCGGGAATGAGCGTCACCAGGGCGCCGCAGGCAATACCCGTGTTCAGCGCAATGTAACCCGCGTTGCGGCCCATTACCTCCACCACGCTGCAGCGGTCATGGCTTTGTGTGGTGTCACGCAGCTTATCAATCATTTCCACAGCCGTGTTCATGGCGGTGTCATAGCCAATGGTGTAATCGCTGCAGGCAATGTCGTTATCAATGGTGCCCGGAATGCCAATGCAGGGGATGCCCTGCGCTGCCATGTCCTTGCAGCCGCGGAACGAACCGTCGCCGCCAATGACAACAAGCGCGTCAATGCCCGCGTCGCGGCAGGCCTGGGCAGCCCTTTGCTGGCCTTCCAGTGTTTTGAATTCCAGGCAGCGGGCCGTATACAGAATGGTGCCGCCGCGGTGGATGATTTCGGAAACGCTGCGCACATTCATGTCAATGATGTCGTTCGTCAGCAGGCCGTTGTACCCATGGCGCACGCCCTTCACCTTGTAGCCGCGCGTGATGGCCGCACGCACCACTGCACGGATGGCAGCATTCATGCCAGGGGCATCGCCGCCGCTTGTCAGCACACCGATGGTTTTGATATCGTTGTTCATTCCAGTTACTTCCCCTTTCCTTTCCTGTTCGTAACCAATTATAAACATTTGTTGCATGAAATTCAACTGCTTTTTGTGAAATAATTAGCGAACCTTCACGTTTTTCCCGCCAAGGATGCGCCCCAGTTCCTCAAGCAGAAGTTCGTGCTTTACGCACCACATGCGCCTCGGCGCCAGAACAGTCTTTCCGGTATCTTCGAAATGCATATACACAGGGAAATCGCCCTCGAATATCTCCAAAAGGTTTTCCACTTCGCTGAAGGTATCTCCGCTCATGGACGGAAGTTTCAGCCAAAGGCCATCTTTTGCATTTTTGTTGCTTATATCTACCTTCCGGCGCCCGTCTTTCCCATATTCATCCACAAGCGAAATATGGTCGGCCAACAACTTGCTGGCCTCGTCCTCTTTGTAAGACACGCGCCCGCGAATGACAACCGCCGCATTTTCCCGCACGCTGACGGCACAGGCCTGAAGCGTTTTGGGAAACACCAGAACTTCCATGGTGCCGGTGAGGTCTTCCACCGTAAGAAAGGCCATCATGCCGCCGGAACGGGTGTTGATGGTTTTAATGCGCACAATGCTGCACACAATAACCACCTGCTCGCCGTCGTGCCGCCGCGCATCTTCGCCGGTAAGCTGGCTCACCTTATGAGACGCCAGGTGTTCAATTTCTTCGCGGTACTGATCCAGCGGGTGGCCGGAAAGATAAAGCCCGCTTACCTCCTTTTCCATTTGCAAAAGGGAATCTACCGGGTATTCCTCCTTTTCCGGAATGGTGTAGCTTTGCCTCTGCGTTTCGGCGCCGGAAAAGGCGCCAAACAGGTCCATCTGCCCGTCCAGGTTTCGCCTTGCGTCATTCTCTACGCTTTTCAAAATGCCCTCCAGCGCCTCCAGGCTGGCGCGCCGGCTTGGCGCAAAGCTGTCGAATGCGCCTGCTTTCACAAGGCTTTCCACCGCGCGGCGGTTGATTTCTGTTCCGTGCATGCGCTTGCAAAAATCATACAGGCCCTGATATGGCCCGTTCAGCGTTCTGGCGCGCACCACGGCTTCAATCAGGTTCCGCCCTACGTTTTTCAGCGCAAGCAGGCCAAAGCGGATGTCGCCGCCCTGCACGGTGAAGCCCACGTCGCTTTCATTGATGTCCGGCGCAAGCAGGCGGATGCCTAGCCGGGAGCACTCGGCCGTGTACTGGATGACCTTGTTGGTGTTATCCAGCACGCTGGTGAGCAGTGCGGCCATAAATTGGCACGGGTAATGACATTTCAGATAAGCTGTCTGATAAGCCACCACCGCATAGCAGGCTGCATGCGACTTGTTAAAGGCATAAGAGGCAAAGCTGGACATCTCATCATAGATGCTGTTCGCCACTTCGGCAGAGATGCCGTTGTTCACGCAGCCCGGGCATTCACGGCCCGGCTCTGTGCTGCCATATACAAAGTGCCTGCGCTCGGCGTCCATCACCGCCTGCTTTTTCTTCGACATGGCGCGGCGCACAAGGTCTGCCTGGCCATAGGAAAAGCCCGCCAGTTCACGGCATATCTGCATCACCTGTTCCTGATACACAATGCAGCCGTTTGTCACGTCCAAAATATGCGCCAGCTGAGGTGTTTTATAGCGGATATTCTGCGGGTTGTGGCGGTTGGCAATGTAGGTTGGAATGGAGTCCATTGGGCCGGGACGGTACAGGGAAATAATGGCGATGATATCCTCCAGGCTTTCCAACTGCAGGTTCACGGCCGTTTGCGTCATACCGCCAGATTCCATCTGGAACACGCCCTCTGTCTCGCCCGCGTTCAGCATTTCGAACACCGCCGCATCCTCGTAGGAAATGCCGGCAACGGAAAAGCCCGGCTCTGTTTTTCGCACCATCTGTTCGGCATCGTGAATCACCGTCAGCGTGCGCAGCCCCAGGAAATCCATCTTCAAAAGGCCAAGCTCTTCAATGGTCGTCATGGGAAACTGAGTGACGATGTTTCCGTCATTGGTAGAGAGCGGCACATATTCATCGGCAGCTTCGCGCGTAATCACCACGCCGGCCGCATGCGTGGAGGCATGCCGCGGCATGCCCTCCAGTTTCAGGGCCATATCAATCAGTTCGTGCACAGAGGGGTCCTGCTCATACTGGCGGGCAAGCTCTTTCGAGGCCTTCAGCGCTTTCTGCAGCGTCATTTTCGGCTCCATGGGCACCAGCTTTGCCACGGCGTCCACCTGCTGATAGGGCATGTCCAGCACGCGGCCCACGTCGCGAATTACAGCGCGCGCTGCCATGGTGCCAAATGTGACAATCTGTGCCACATGGTCTGCCCCGTATTTATGAATGACGTAATCAATCACTTCACCGCGCCGCTCGTAACAGAAATCCACATCAAAATCCGGCATAGAGACGCGTTCGGGGTTCAAAAAGCGCTCGAACAGCAGCTGGTAACGAATGGGGTCAATATCTGTGATGCCAATGCAGTATGCGGCAAGGCTTCCCGCGCCAGAGCCGCGGCCCGGCCCCACCGGAATGCCCCGCTGCCGCGCATAGTTGATGAAATCGTATACAATGAGGTAATAGTTGATATACCCCATGCGGTCAATAACGCCTATTTCATAATCCAGCCGCTGGCGCACCTCGTCCGGCACTTCCTGGCCATAGCGGCGGTGCAGGCCCTCTTTGCACAGGCGAATAAAATAGCTGCGGTTGTCCTCCCCGTCCGGCGCCTTGAAATAGGGCAGTTTTGTCACGCCAAATTCAAAATCGAAATTGCACTGCCCGGCAATTCGGTTGGTGTTTTCGCATGCCTCCGGCCATGCCGAGAACAGCGCATACATCTCGTCCGTGCTTTTTACATAGAACTCATCGGTGCCAAATTCCAGCACATCGTCGTCGTTTACCGTTTTGTTCGTCTGGATGCAGATGAGGATATGCTGCATGCGCGAATCTTCTTTGCGCAGGTAGTGGGCGTCGTTTGTGGCAACCAGGGGGATGCCTGTCTCCTGTGAAAGCTGCACCAGCATGGGCAGCACCCGGCGCTGTTCCGGCAGGCGGTGGTCTTGTATTTCAATATAATAATTGCCCTTGCCAAATAAATCTTCGTAATATTGGGCAGTGGCCTTTGCCTTTTCGTAGTCGCCCGCCAGCAGCGCCTGCGGAATTTCGCCCGCAAGGCAGGCAGAAAGGCAGATAAGCCCCTCGTGATGTTCCTCCAGCAGGGCATGGTCAATGCGGGGCTTGTTGTAGAAACCGTCGATAAACCCGGCAGACACCAGTTTGATGAGGTTTTTATAGCCCGTCTCGTTTTTGCACAAAAGCACAAGGTGGTAAGAGCCGTCAATGCGGTTCACCTTGTCGAAACGCGTGCGCGAGGCCACATACACTTCGCAGCCAATGATGGGCTTAATGCCCGCCTTTTTGGCGGCTTTATAAAAATCGACGCAGCCGTACATCACGCCGTGGTCTGTGATGGCTACGGCCGTCTGGCCCAGCTCTTTCACCCGTTCCATCAGCGGCTCGATGCGGCACGCGCCGTCTAAAAGGCTGTATTCTGTGTGAAGATGCAAATGGGTAAACTGCCTGTGTTCAGTTGCCATGGCTTGCCTCCTCCAGTTCGGCTGCCAGCGCCTCCAGCTTTTTCATGCGGTGCGAAAGGCCGGATTTGCTGATAGGGTACGGAAAATGCGCCGCAAGCTCTTTCAGCGGCTCGGTGGGGTATTCCTCCCGAATGGCCGCCGCCTGCTGCAGCGCCTCTGGCAGTGCGGCCAGCGCGCCATGCCGGCGCAGAAGCTGAATTGCATACAGCGTCTGTGCGCTGGCGCTGGCCGTTTTGCCAATGTTGGCTGTCTCGCAGTTGGTCAGGCGGTTGGCCTTGTTTCGAAAATCTTTATACACTTTCAGGTTCATAATTTCCAGCGCCGCGTTCTGCGCCCCCATGAAGGTGAGCATGTCTTCAATTTGCTCGCTGGCTTTAAAATACAGCACGCCAGAACCTTTGCGCAAAATTGTGCGCGGCACAAAGCCGCGCCCCGTAAGCAGGGCAGAAAAATCTGCCAGCATGGTGTGGCGCGCCGATAAAAATTCCAGATTATATTCTTTTTGCGGGTCTGTAATGGTGCCGCCGCACAAAAAGGCGCTGGCCGCAAAGGCACTGACGCATTTTTCGCAGCAGAACAATTCCTTTTTCAGCCGCAGGCAGGGTGTATTGGCATCATAATGGAAAATTTCCAGCATGCGCTTCACCTGCTGGGGCTCGGCCACAGTGAATTCATACATTCTGCTCTGTTCCGACCCTTTGGCGTACACACGCCCCTGCACGCCCGCGCGGGCAAATACCTTTTTTAAATATTGCGCCACAGCGCTCAGCTCGGTGGTAATGCAAAGCCCGTCCTGCCCATACGAGGCGGAAAAACAGGCCGCGGCGTATGCCGCAGCCCGGGCGCAGCATTTCTGCGGCAATTCCGCCGCAATAATCTCGCGCTTCACCTGCTTGGAAAAGCTCATGGCGCAGCCTCCTCTCAATGGGCTTTTGCGTTCAAATGCGCCGGATATCCCGGTGCTGCACGCTGGGGTGATACCCCAAGGTGCACAGGTGCTCGGCCACAAGCCGGGCAAATGTAATAGAACGGTGCTTGCCGCCTGTGCAGCCAAAGGCAACCGTAAGCTGGCTTTTCCCCTCTTTTACATAAAGCGGCAAAGAAAATTCCAAAAGCTCTGTGATGCGGCGCAGCAGCTGCTGTGCCTCCGGAAAAGACATGACATAACCGGCCACTTCCTGGTCACAGCCTGTTTTCGCTTTCAGCTCGGGCACATAAAACGGGTTGGGCAGGCAGCGCACATCCAGCACAATGTCGGCCTCTTTCGGGGTGCCGTATTTAAAGCCGAACGACATCACCGTTAGGGCCATGGCATCGCGGGTGCAGCTTGCAAACAGTGACACCACCCTGTCTTTCAGCTGGGCAGTGGATAAAAGCGAAGTGTCAATATGGTAATCTGCCGCCTCAAACACGGGCTCCAGAATAGCGCGCTCTTTCTGAATGGCCTGCGAAGTGGAGATATCTTCCTCCAGGCACAGCGGGTGGCGGCGGCGCGTCTCTTTATAGCGGCGCTCCAGCACTTCATCGCCGGCATCCAGGAATAAAAGGCGGTAGATAATCCCCTTTTCCCGCAGCTGCCCCAGCGCCTGGGAAAACTCCTGTGCCGAGCGCGCACCGCGCACATCCAGCACAATGGCGGCGCGTTCCAGCGGCTGTTCGCTGTGCCCGGCAAACTCTAACAGGCGCACCAGCAGGTTGGCGGGGATATTATCGATGCAATAATAGCCAATGTCCTCCAGTGCATGCATGGCCAGCGACTTTCCCGCCCCGGAAAGCCCCGTCACAATCAGCAATTCTCTCATACCGCTTTCATCCTGCCCTTTCAGCGCACCACCCGAATCTCTCTTTCCAGGGTGTAACCCGTCTGCTCCTTCACAATTTTTGCCACCGTATCTGTCAGGCAAATCACATCCGCACAGGTGGCGCCGCCCTTGTTCACCACAAAGCCGCAGTGCTTTTCGCTGATGGCCGCCCCGCCCACCGCATAGCCGCGCAGGCCGCATTTGTCAATCAGCGCACCCGCGTACGCCCCTTTGGGGCGTTTGAAGGTGCTGCCGGCACTGGGCATATCCAACGGCTGCTTATCTACCCGGCGCTGGGCAAAATCGCGCATGCGCGCCCGAATCTCCTCTGAATCGCCCGGCGTTAAAAGGAAAGAGGCGCGCAAAATGCACCATGGCATCAATTCAAAGGCAGACGTGCGGTAACCCAGGTGAAGGTCACTGGCAGAAAGCGTCACCTCGCGCAGCTGTTCGTCAAAAAATGTTGCGCTCTCCAGCACGTCCTTCATCTCGCCGCCGTAGGCGCCAGCGTTCATATACACACCGCCGCCCACGCAGCCGGGGATGCCATAGGCAAATTCCAGCCCGGCCAGCCCGGCCTCGGCCGCCGCCAGGCACACATGCGCCAGCAGGGCCCCGGCCCCAGCCGTCACACGCGGGCCGTCCACCTGGATCTCGCCCAGCTTAGAGCCCACCTGAATCACAACGCCCTCATATCCTTCATCGGCAAACAGCACGTTCGAGCCGCGCCCCAGCAGATAATACCGCAGGCCCAGCTCGTGGCAGGCGGCTATGGCCTGCGCAAGCTGCGCTTGCGAATTGGGCGTGCAGAACACCCGGGCGGGGCCGCCAATGCGGAATGTTGTGTGCGCGCTCATGGGCTCGTTTGCCCTTGCAGGCACCGACAGCTGCCCAAAGCGCGCCATAATCTCATCAAATACTGTCAAAGCATTCTCCACCTTTTCTTCACAGTGCCTGCTGCCGGCCAAGGCAGGCCGCGCCCACAATGCCCGCGTCATTGAACAGTTTTGCCGTGACAATTTTGGTGCGCACTGCATTCGTGCGGGCAAAATCCTCTTCATCCACAAGTGCCTGCAGAGGCTTGAGAAGCGTGTCACCCTCTTTGGAAATGCCGCCGCCGATGCACAAAATTTCCGGCTGGAAAATGTTGATGACATTTACAATGCCGCAGGCCACATATTCCAAAAACGTATCAACCACTTCTTTTGCCAGAATATCCCCTACGCGCATGGCGTCGAACGCGGTTTTTGCATTCACGCGGGAAAGGTCGCCCTCCACATAGCTCCACATAATGTTGTCTTTGTTCTGCTGCATGGCTTTGCAGGTGTCCTCGCTGAGGGCGCGGGCGCTGGCATATTTTTCCCAGCAGCCGCGGCGGCCGCACATGCACGGGCGCCCGCCCTTCACAATCACAGTATGGCCAAGCTCTGCCCCTGCGTAGTTATAGCCGGAAAAGATTTTTCCATCAATGATAATGCCGCTGCCGATGCCCGTGCCAAGCGTGATAACCACGGCGCTTTTGGCGCCCTTAGCGCCGCCGGCGATGTACTCGCCGTACGCCGCTGCATTCGCGTCATTCTCAATAAACACCGGGCAGGGCAAAAGGGCCTCCATATCCTTTTTCAATTCCCACTGATGATACCCGAAATTGGCGTTAAACTCCACATAGCCTGTAGAGGAATCTACGCTGCCGGGCGTGCCAATGCCCACCCACTCGATGTTCTGTTCCAGTGAAAGGTTGTTTTTCTGCGCAAGGCTGCGGCATTGCTGCGCAATGGCCTGCTCTAAATCGTGCGCCGGGCGCGGCAGGCCTGTTTTGCAGGAAATTTTATCCACTACTTTGTTATTCTCATCCACCAGCCCTGTGGCTATGTTGGTGCCGCCAAGGTCCACGCCAATTCTGTATGTTTTTTTCATAAGTCAAACCTCCATCACAGCCGCAACCGGTTTTTTATGTTCGTGCAGAACCTGCACCAGTGTCTCCATGCTGGCGTTCACCACAAGTTCCTGCGGGAAATCAATCTCACGCAGAAGATTCAGGATATGCTCTACCCTGCCCAAATGGTAGATAGAATGCCCGTCGGAATTCACAGCCACCTTGGTCCCGGCCCGCTTGCAGGCAAGGGCCAGCTCCTTCATGTTTGCTTCGCCGCCCGGGCGCACATTGACGGAATTTGCGTTCAGCTCCACCACTTTATGATTCCTGGCAAAAACGGGTGCCAGGGCGTCATAATCATAGCGGTAGCGCTTTGACTCCGAGTGGCCAATCATATCCACATACGGGTTTTGTGCAATGTTCAGCCAAAGCTGGTTAAAATCTTCTTGCGTATATTCCCCCGGTTGCAGTGTATCGGAATGGATGGAAGCGATAACCCAATCCGGCTGCAGCCGCTCAAACTCTGCCTGCGAAAAATCCAGCTCGCCGCGAATGTTGAGCACATCGGCCTCCATCCCACGCAGAAGAAATACTCCTTCTATTTTCTGCGGCAGGCGCATCAGGTTGTAAAAATGCCAGATATGCGGGCTGTCGGGCATTTGGGGGCCGTGGTCGGTAATGGCAATGGCCTTGTGCCCCATTTCATAGGCGGCACGGGCCATTTCCGTCACCGTGTTGAAAGCGTGTGTCGATGCCAGTGTGTGCGTGTGAAGGTCTGCAATGATTTCCATATGTTGAATCTGTCCATCCTGTTCTTTTTTTGCCATGCAGGTGCCGCCTTTTACAGCGGCGCCTCAATATCGTTTTCCAGGCCAAGCTTTTCAAACAGTTCCCGCGCAGCGTTATAGCCCATTTTCTTCTGGCGGTTGTTGATGGCCGCTGCCTCTAAAATGACGGCAAGGTTGCGGCCAGGCATTACGGGGATCACCGTGGAGGGCACGGCAACGCCAAGAATGTCGATTGTCTCCGATTCCAGGCCCGTGCGGTTGTAGCTTTTTTTCTTATCCCATGGCTCCAGTTCCACCACAAGGTCTACTTCCTGGCTCATTTTTACAGCGCCAATGCCGAACACCCGCGCCACATTGATGATGCCCACGCCGCGCAGCTCGATAAAATGGCGGATATTTTCCGGCGCAGTGCCAAGAATGGAGCGGTTTGACACACGCCGCAGTTCCACTGCGTCATCGGCAATCAGGCGGTGGCCGCGCTTCACAAGCTCTACTGCAGTTTCGCTTTTGCCCACGCCGCTCTCGCCCAAAATCAGAATGCCTTCGCCATACACTTCCACCAGCACGCCGTGCCGTGTAATGCGCTGGGCCAGCTCGATGTTCAGCATGCTGATCAGCGCGCTCATAAAGCCGGACGTGCTCTCTGCCGTGCGCAGCACCGGCACGCCGTACTGCGAGGCAAACTCCATAATTTCACTGAACACCGCCAGGCTGCGCGTCACCACCAGGGCGGGCGGCTTGGTGGCAAACAACGTATGCATGCGGCTGCGCCGCTCGGCCTCCGGCAATGTGCTGAGGTAACCCATCTCTGCATTGCCGTATATTTGAATGCGCGTTGGGTCGAAATATTCGTCATAGCCCGTCAACAGAAGGCCGGGGCGGTTCACATCCGCCGTATAAATGGGAATATCTTTCAGCTCTTTGGGCGTATATACCACTTCCAGCTTCAGCTGCTGGGCAATTTTATCAAGGGAAACGCTGAACTGTGTCATGCAAGCAGCTCCTTCCTCGTTGTATGGTTAATGGCCTGTGCCGCCAGGGCATTTTACTTCCATTCTATTATAGTATAACATCGAAAAGATATCAATTTCGTTTTTCGCATCCCTGCCCTTTTCTTTCTGGAAAATAACTGGTATACTAATTTTATGCGGCCCTGGTAACATCAAATGTAGGAGGACCCTGCCATGAAGATTGCTATCTTTGCAGAATATTACTTTCCCTATATCAGCGGCGTTGTCACCCATATCGAGACCCTGCGCCAGGTTTTAGAAGCGCACGGGCACGAGGTGCTGATTGTCACGCTGGACCCGAAATGTGACAAACACTATGTAAAGGGCGGTGTGCTGTATTGCCCGGCCATTCCGCTGAAGCGGATTTACGGCTATGGCATTGCCAACCCGCTGAACCTGAAGCGCCTGCATGTGCTGAAAGAGTTTGGGCCGGATATCCTGCATATCCACACGGAATTTTCCATGGGGCTGTTTGGCCAGTTTGCGGCCCGCAAGCTGAAAAAGCCCGTGGTGTACACCCTGCACACCATGTATGATGATTATCTGTTCTATGTGGCAAAGCACAAGGCCGGCCAGAAGATGATGAAGCCGGCCGCGCATCTGTATATTCGCAAAATGGCCAACAAGGCCACCGAAGTGATAGGCCCCTCGCTAAAGGTGGTGGAATACCTGCGCCGCTGCGGGGTGGAGCGCCATGTGAACGTAATTCCCAATATTGTGGATACTTCGGCTTTTCTTGCCAAAAATGTCAGTTGTGAACAGGTTGCCAAAGTGCGTGCACAGCTTGGCATCCGCAACACAGACACCGCTTTGTGCTTTGTGGGCCGGCTGGGCGGCGAAAAAAGCCTGGATGTGTTGATAAACTGGTTCTGTGAAAGCTTTGGCGGCGACGCCAGTTTTAAGCTGTTCATCATTGGCGAGGGGCCAGAGCATCAGAAGCTGGAAGCCCTGATTCGCCGCCACCACGCCGAGGAACAGGTGCGCCTGCTTGGCCGGCTGGAGCACAACGCCCTGCCTCCCTATTACCATGCGTGCGATGTATTTGCCACCGCCTCGCTTTCGGAAATGAACTCCATCTCCATGCTGGAGGCTATGGCCAGCGGCCTGTATGTGTTGCAGCGGCTGGATTTGTATAACAAAGACCAGATTAACCCCGGCGTAAGCGGCAACTTTTTCACCACGCGGGAAGAATTTGCCGCCCTGTGCCGGGAGCAAGCCGGCCTTTCAGCCCAGCAGAAAGCCGAAAGGCGCGCAGGTGTGGAACAGGAGAGCCAAAAATACGGCAAGGAAGAATTTGCCCGCCGTGTGCTGGACGTATACCAGCGCGCTGTGCTGGAATACCGCGGCAAACAAACCTGAAAACTGACAAAAAGGAAGGGACACAAATGAGGCATTTTGACACCGCCATCATCGGCGGCGGAATTGGTGGTTTGATGTGCGCTTACCGGTTGTGCACGCAGGCGCCCGGCATGTCGGTGGTGCTGTTCGAAAAGGGGCACGACATTGAAAAACGCACCTGCCCCATTGTGGCGGGCCGGGTGGATCACTGTGTCAAGTGCCCCTCCTGCTCCATTATGGAAGGGCTTGCCGGGGCCGGAGCCTTTTCGGATGGGAAATACGTCATTTCCACAGAATATGGCGGCTGGCTGCCCGAATTTTTAAAGCCCGAAACCGTGCTGGATTATATTGAACAGGCAGACGCCGTTTTGCAGCACTTCGGGGCGCCTTCCGAGCGCTTTATGCCCTCTGATGAACTGAAAAAGAAATGCCTTGCCTTTGACTTGCACATGTCACAAGCGCAGCTGAAGCATCTGGGCACAGACGCCAATTTTGACACCATGCGCAAAATGGCGCAGTTTTTAAAAGAGCATGTTACCATCCTCACCGATACCAATGTGACGGATGTGGAAAAAGCCACCCATACCGTGCACTATGAAAACGCCGCGGGCGGCGGGCAGATATCCGCAGCACACATCGTGTGGGCCGTAGGGCGCAGCGGCAGCCGCAATTTTTCCAAATGGTGTGCTCAAAACGGCATTCCCCTGCAAAACAACCAGGTGGACATTGGCGTGCGTGTAGAGTTGCCCAGCATCGTATGGGAAGATTTCTCCAAAAAAATTTACGAGCCCAAAATCTGGCACCGCTCGAAGCAATACGGCGATGTAACGCGCATGTTCTGCTTTAACGAGCGCGGGCAGGTGGTGGTGGAAAACACGGCAGGCGTGCTTACCGTAAACGGCCACGCCTATGTGGATGAGGCAAAAAAAAGCCAGAACTCCAACTTTGCCCTTCTTTCCACCATCCGCTTCACCGAACCCTTCAAAGAACCCATTGAATATGCGCGCAGCGTGGCCGGGCTTGCCAACCTCATCAGCGGCGGCAGCGTGCTGGTTCAGCGCCTGGGCGACCTTTTGGCGGGCCGCCGCACAGACGCAAAGCGCCTTGCGCAAAGCACGGTGCGCCCCACATTGAATGCTGTGCCGGGCGATTTAAGCCTTTGCCTGCCCAAGCGGCAGCTGGATAATATTGTGGAAACACTGGCCGCGCTGGACAAAGTTGCCCCGGGCACCATGAATTATGATACGCTTTTGTACGGCGTAGAATGCAAATATTATTCCGCCCGGCCCGCATGCACCGATTTTGCCCTGCACGGCTGCCAGCGCGTGTATGCCGTGGGCGATGGCACTGGCTTTACCCGCTCGCTTAGCCAGGCGGCGGCACATGGCCTGTATGTGGCAGATAAAATTCTTCGCGAGGGCTAAAAAACGGCTGTGGCCGTATTCCAAAAACAATCAGCGGGCCTGCTTTGCCAAAGCGGGCCCGCTTGCTTTTTGGGAAAGGATGTGATATACTTTGCAAAACAGTTTCGTTTCGAAACTATACTAAAAACAGGAGGCCCGGCCATGGCAAACGTACATTACCCACATTTATTCACGCCCATTACCGTGCGCGGCAAACGCATCAAAAACCGCATTGCCAGCGCGCCCCACTGCGGGCCCAACATGTTCCGCTGCGGCGAAAACGGTTATTCCAATTTTACAGAAACAGCTGTGCAGTATTTTGGTGCGCTGGCACGCGGCGGCGCAGGCATTGTAAACACAGGCCACCTTGGGGTGGACCCCCGGTATTATCTTGGCAATAATGCCGAGCTGTTCAATTTTTTCAGTACACACAGCATCCATGAACACACTTTGCCCGTGATGCATCTGATGACGGACATGATTCATTCTTACGGCGCGCTTGCCAGCATCGAGCTGAACCACGGCGGCATGTTCTGCACCCCTGTCACACCCGGCACGCCCCTTCTTTGGCCCAGCGAGGACACAGTAAGCACCCCAAACGGGCCGCTGGCCGTCAAAGCCATGGACGAGCAGGACATGCATGAAGTGGCCGAATATTTCGCCAACGCTGCCCGGATTGGAAGACGCGGCGGTTTTGATGTTGTAAACGTGCATGCGGGGCACGATTGGCTGCTGGGGGCTTTTCTCTCGCCGCTGGATAACCGGCGCACAGACGCCTATGGCGGCAGCGTGCGCAACCGCGCCCGCTTTTTGTGCATGGTGCTGCAGCACGTCCGCCAGGCAGTGGGCGAAGATATGCTGATTGAAGTGCGCCTCAGTGCTTCAGAACTGGCCCCGGGCGGCATTACGCTGGAGGACACAGTGCAGACAGTGCGCCTTATTGCCCCTTATGTGGATATTGTGCAGTGTTCAGCCGGGCGCATCCGTGACGGCTCCACATCCGGCTTCACATTTCCTCTGCAGTATATGGAGCGCGGCTGCAACACCTACCTTGCGCGCCGTGTGCGCGCAGAGACAGGCGTGCTGGTGGAAACGGTGGGCGGCATTGGCACCCCTGAGATGGCCGAGGGCCTGATAAAAGACGGCACGGCAGATTTTGTGGGCATGGCGCGCGCCTGGATTGCAGACCCCGATTGGGCGCGCAAGGCACAGGCTGGCCGCGCGAAGGAGATTCGCCCCTGCATCCGCTGTTTGCGCTGCATGCATTTTTCAGACCCGCCGCAATCCGGCCTCAGCGTGTGCACGGTGAACCCGCGCAGGCGCTTTCCCCACCCGTTGGCACAGGGCGCGCTTTCCTTCCAGCCAAAGCGGGTTGCTGTGGTGGGCGGCGGCCCGGCCGGGATGCAGGCAGCCTGCGAGCTGGCCCAAAAGGGCCATTCCGTCACCCTGTTTGAACGAAGCCCAAAGCTGGGCGGCCTGTTGGAATATGCAGACCATATCCCCTTCAAACACGATATTGCCTGTTACCGCCAGCACCTGGAATACATGTTGCGCAGCCAGGCAAACGTGGAAGTTTGCCTGAACACAGAGGCCACGCCCGCCCTGTTGCAGCGGGCCGGCCGCTTTGATGCCGTTGTGCTGGCCCTGGGTGCAAAGCCATTTGTGCCCAGCATTCCCATAGAAGCGGGTGCCAACGCCTTCCACGCGGCAGAAGCATTCAACGGACACACGTTTGGCGATGTTGTGGCTGTTATTGGCGGAGGCGCCGTGGGCTGTGAATTTGCCGTATACCTGCAATGCCTTGGCAAACACGTGCAGCTGGCAGAAGTTCGCGGCAAATTGCTGGCCGACATGGAAGACATGCCGGACGAAGCCTATTACACAGAATTTTTCCTCACGCACGAGTTATCGCTGAAATATAAACATCTGTATGCCTGCCCGGAAACAGACCGGGTGCGCATCCATACAAATGCCGCCTGTGTGCGCGTAACGCGCGAAGGGGCCGTGGTGCGCAAGGCAAATGGGCAGGAAGTTCTGCTGGCCGCCGATACCGTGCTGTTTGCCACCGGCTTCCAGGGCCAGCCGGAAGCCGCAGAGGCATATGAGGCCCTGGGCATTGAGGTGGTTCCCATTGGGGATTGCCTGAAAGCAGGCACATTGCTTGACACGGCGCTCACCGGTTATTTTGCGGCGCAGCAGCTATAAAGGGAGGTATTATGAATTCTTCTTATCCGTTTTCCCTCTTGATCAAATATTGCTTGTCCAGCATTTCTCCGGCGCCGGAAATGATCAGCGGCGTGCGGGCTTCGTCAACCAGCACGGAGTCGACTTCATCGACCAGCGCGAAATGGAGTCCGCGCAGAACGCGGCTTTCCAGATTCATGACCATGTTGTCACGCAGGTAATCGAAGCCCAGCTCGGAGTTGGTCGTATAGGTGATGTCACAGGCAAACGCCGCACGCTTCTGCGCTGAAGTCAGAGTGCGGTCGTTGCAGCCGACGCTCAGACCCAGAAACTGATAAATTTGTCCCATCCACTGGGCGTCGCGGTGGGCCAGATAAGGGTTGACGGTCACGACGTGCACGCCTTGGCCTTCCAGGGCGTTGAGGTAGACAGGCAGAATTGAGGTCAGCGTCTTCCCTTCGCCGGTTTTCATCTCTGCGATATCGCCTTGATGAAGCAGGACACCGCCCATCAGCTGGACGGGATACGGCCGTTCGCCGATCACCCGTTCCGCCGCTTCGCGCGCGGTGGCGAAGGCTTCCGGAAGCAGCTCGTCCAGGCTTTCGCCCTGGCTTAAGCGCTGGCGGAACTGACTGGTTTTTGCCTGAAGCTCAGCGTCGCTCAGGGCTTTGTATTCCCCGCTCAGCGCTTCAATTTTCTTCGCCAGCTTCTCAGCTTTGGCTAACTGGCGGCCGTCGGGACTCAGTGATTGTAAAAGATTCATGATTTTCCTCCTG